>NZ_KB906399.1:0-230000 GCF_000381345.1 Deinococcus apachensis DSM 19763
CGCCGTTTTTCGGCTATCTGCCCGAGATTCGCCGGGCGGTGTACACGACCAACTGCGTGGAGGCTCTGAACTTCCAGCTGCGCAAGGTCACCAAGACCAAGGGGGCGTTTCCGAGTGAGGACGCGGCCTTGAAGGTGCTGTATCTGGCGATCCAGCGGGCGTCGGCGAAGTGGTCGGGTCCGATCAAAGACTGGCGCTCGGCCTTGAACGTTTTTACAATCGTCTTCGAAGGACGCCTTCCTGCCCGGTGATCACTCCGGAACCCCAACCCACAAACCTCGGGACACCCCCGGGGGAAGTGGGGCGGATGCCTACACGCTAGGCTGGGGCCCATGCGTCCCCTGATGCTCAGCGCCCTGCTCATGACGTCCACCGCGTTCGCCCAGACCACGACGCCCGCCACCCCGGCGCCCACCTTCACCCCCGTCCCGTACCTCTCCGCCGCGCCCGTCCGCACCTTCAAGGAACCCGGCTGGGTCATCAATCCGGCGAAGACCTATCGCGCCGTCCTGAGGACGACGAAAGGCGACGTGACGGTCGAGCTGTACGCGAAACAGGCCCCGAAAGCCGTCAACAGCTTCGTGTTCCTCGCGCTGAATCACTTCTACGACGGCACGCGCTTTCACCGCGTCGTCGAGGGCTTCATGGCGCAGGGCGGCGACCCCCTCAGCGCGGATGCGGCGCAGAAGGCGCAGTGGGGGACGGGCGGCCCCGGGTACGGCTTTTTCGTGGAACTCGACCAGGGGCTGAACTTCAACGTTGCCGGAGTGCTGGGCATGGCCCGCTCGCAGAGCTATTTCTCGCAGGGCAGCCAGTTTTTCATCACGCTGGCGCCCGCCGACTTCCTGAACGGCGAGTACACGGTGTTCGGCAAGGTCGTGACGGGACAGGACGTGCTCGCCAAACTCACGCGCACCGCGACGAGCGGCCAGGGCGGCGAGACGCCGATTCAGGGCGCCGAGCCGGACCGAATTCAGAGCGTGCAGATCCTCGTGTCGAAGTAAGGGCAGGTGTTCGGCAGCTTTGGCCGACCGCTGGTAGCTTTGAGCCATGCGTCTGACACGCCGTTTCCTCTTCCTGGTCGCCCTGGGGAGTGCCGCCGCCTGGTACGGGCAAAACGTTCTCCGTTTCCGCGATCCCGTCCGGGTCCCGCCTCCTCAAGCCGGAGCTGTGCTGAGCCCCGCCGACGGCCTGGTCACGTTCGTGCGCCGGATCGAGGACGGGAAGGTGGAATTTCCCGCCGCACCGCTGGACATTCCCCGTCTCACCGGGGTAGAGGCGGGGGAGGGCTGGCTGCTCGGCCTCTTCGTGGGGCCGCTGGACGTGCGTCACGGCTACGCGCCGACGGGCGGAACGGCGCGAACCGTCCACTGGGGCGGGAGTCGGGGGAGCGCGTCCCTTGCAGAAGCGCATACAGCCGCGCGCCTCCTGGTCGGTCTGCCCGCCGACCTGCTCGGAACGCCTGGACTTACCCGGAACGAGCGGCACACCACCGTCCTTTTGCAAGAGGCGGGGGACCTGGGCGTCACTCTGGTCGGGGGAAGGGGTGGCCTGGGCGCCGTCACCTATGCCCGCCCGGGTGCGGAGATTCGCGCGGGGCACAAGCTCGCCTTCCTGGGGAGGAGCGGCCTCGTCCTGCTCACGCTGCCCGCCAATGCTGTGCCGCAGGTCAGCGTGGGGGACCGGGTGACCGGGGCGGAGACGGTCGTGGCGCTCTTCGGCTGAGCGGGGCTACCGCAGCAGCGCCACCACCAGCGTCACGGCGAGCGCGGCCAGGCCCATGCCGATGCTGCTCGCCGCCCCGGTCGTCTCGCCCTCCTCGCGGGCACGGGCGGTGCCGATGCCGTGGGAGACGCTGCCTATAGCGATGCCGCGGGCGAGGGGATGGCGCACCCCGAGACGAGTCAGGGCCTGCGGCAACACAAGCGCCCCCACCAGCCCCGACAGCACGGCGAGCGTGGCGGCCAGCGCGGGCGGCGCGCCCGTCAGCCCCGCGAGCTGCACCGCGACCGGGCTCGTCGCGGGGGCCGTGGTGAGGGACCGCTGCGCCTCGGCGCTGAGACCCAGCAGGCGGGGCAGCAGGGTGTCCACCCCCACGCCGATCAGCGTGCCTGCCAGGCCCCCCATCACGAGCGCCCGCCATTCCCGCGCCAGCAGGGCCCGCAGCCGGTACAGTGGCACGGCGAGCGCCACCACCGCCGGGCCGAGCAGGAAGGAGATGGGGCGTACCGCCGCCGCGTACCCCTCATACGGCGTGCGCGTGAGCAGCAGCACGCCCGCGACGATGACCGTCGCCATCAGCGTCGGGTTGACGAGCGGATGCCGCGCCCTGACCTGCGCCACCACGCCCAGGCCGAAGGCGAGGAGGGTGAGGGCAACCCAGGTCACAGTGGTCCTGCGGGCGCAGAAGGCGGAGAGGGCTGACGGCCGACCGCTGACGGCTGCAGGCTCCTCATCCCCGCACCAGCCGCGCCGCCAGCAGTCCCGCCACCCCCGCCCCCAGCAGCAGCCCCGCCAGCATGACGAGGAGCCACAGTGCCCAGGCCGCGCCCGCCGACAGGTACTCGACCACGCCGACGGTGGCCGGGACGAACAGCAGCCCCAGGACGCCGAGCAGGCCGTCCGCCGCTTCCGTGAGCCAGTGGAGCCGCACCACGCCCAGCGACAGGGCCGCCCACAGCAGGACCATCCCCACGACTGAGCCCGGCAGGGGGAGGTGCAGGGCGGTAACCAGCCCGGTCCCCAGCGCCGCGAAGCCCGTCAGCAGTCCCAGCCCCAGCACGAAGCGCGCGGGGGCCGGAAGACTTGCCGTCAGCGAGGCGGGGCGGCTCAAGCTCAGGCCCCGGTACCCAACCGGGCGAGCATCCCGCGCACGACCTGCTTGGCGTGCCGGGCGACGCGGGGCATGAAGGTCCGGTAGTCCACCTGGGCGTCGTGATCCGCCGTGTCGCTCACCGAGCGGATCACCACGAAGGGCACGCCCGCCTTGGCACACACCTGCGCGACCGCCGCCCCCTCCATCTCCGCACAGGCCGCGCCAAAGGTCTCCCAGAGGCGCCGCGCCCCCTCCCGCGAGGCGATGAACTGGTCGCCGCTCGCCACCCGGCCCTCCAGCACCTGCACGCCCTCCACCTCGCCCGCCGCCTCCAGCGCGACGGTCCGCAGCGCCTCGTCGGCGGCCCAGGTGGGAGTCTCGCCCGGAATGGTGCCCAGGGCATAATTGAGCGCCGTCACGTCCACGTCGTGCTGCACAAGGTCGCTGCTCACCACGATGTCGCCCACCCGCAGGTCGGGGTGAACGCCGCCCGCCACCCCGGTAAAGATCACGCGGGAGGCGCCCTCCTGCAGCAGGTACGTGGCCGTCATCGCCGCGTTCACCTTGCCGATGCCGCCCTGGGTGAGCAGCACGGGCACCCCGTCCAGCGTGCCCCGGTACAGGGTGACGCCGGGCCGGGCCAGGTCCTCGCGGCCTTGCAGGCTCTCCAACAGCAACTCGATCTCCTCGTCCATCGCGCCCATGATCGCCAGCATGGGCGTCAGTGTACGGTCCAGGCGGAGTTCGCGGGTCCGGCAGAGCCAGGAGGGGCCTCTTCCCACTCCTGCCCAGTCCATGAAGAATCCGGTCCATGCCTGTGCCCCGCGCGGGAACCTCGCCGTCAGGGTAATGGGGTGGCCCGGGCCTTGCTACGGCCTCGGTCCGGCGCTGATCGGCGCCCCAGTCCGTCCCAGCGGCACCAGGCCTGTCGTGAGCGCCATGCTCGCCAGGATGAGCCCGAAGCCCGCGAAGCTCCAGACCGTGAGCGGTTCGCGGAGCAGGAGTGCGCCCCACACGATGCCGAAGGCCGGGGACAGGTACGTCACCATCGTGGCGCGCAGCGGCCCGGCGCGCTGAATCAGGCCGAAGTACAGGAGATAGGCGGCGGCGGTGGACAGCACGGCGAGGGCGAGCACCGAGGCGATCACGGCGCCTGACGGCACCGCCCCGGGCAGGGCCAGCGGCACGGCGGGCAGCAGCACGCCCGCCGCGCAGAGCTGGCTGTACAGCGCGAGCGCGAGGGGCGGCGTGTCCGCCATGTGGACCTTCGTGTACACGGCCGCCACGCCGTAGGACAGCGCCCCGAGCAGGGACGCCGCGACCGACAGCCCCACGGGCGGCGTGAGCGGGAGAGGTCCGAAGCCCACCAGGACCGTCACGCCCGCGAGGCCCAGGAGCAGCCCCGCCGTCCGGCCCGGGGTCAGACGTTCGCCGAGCCACGCGGCGGCCACGAGCGCCCCGAACAGGGGGGTCGTCGCGTTGAGGGTCGCCGCCAGGGACGCGGTGAGGTGGACGGTCGCCGCCGAGATCAGGATGAACGGCAGCGCCGAGTTGACCACGCCGATCACCAGAAATGGTTTCCAGTGCGGACGAAAGGCAGGCAGGGACCGTGTGGCGACGGCAAAGGCCAGCAGGGCGAGCCCGGCGATGAGGACGCGCAGCTCGATCAGGACCACCGGGCCGAGGACGGGCGCGGCGACCCGCATGAAGAGGAACGACCCACCCCACAGGGCGGAGAGGACGAGCAGCGCGGTCAGGTCTTTGGGCGACATGGGGACTCCTGGCCTGCCTCCGGAGGGCAGGTCGACTTGGGGAGGCGTACCGACCGGTTGGCAGTTCAGTCGGCGGCGGTCACCTGCTCGTGGTCGAGCAGCCTGCGCTTGCGTTCGGTCCCCCATCGGTAGCCTCCGGGGTCGCCTCCCGCCCGCACGACCCGGTGGCACGGCACGACGAGTGCCAGGGGATTGGCGGCGCAGGCCCGCGCCACCGCGCGTACCGCCCTGGGTTCGCCGATCATCTCGGCGACCTGGGCGTAGGAGCGCGTCTCCCCGTAGGGAATGGAGCGCAGCGCGGCCCACACCCGGCGCTGGAAGTCCGTTCCCGGCGCGTCGCTGGCGAGGGGCAGGTCACGCCGGACCCCCGCGAGGTGCCCGTGCAGGGCCTCGATATACCCGCCGAGCGCCGCCGCGTCCTGCACCAGGGTGGCCCGGGGATACTCGGCGCGAAGTTCCTGTTCCAGCACCCCGGCCTCCCCGAGCCTCACGGCCACGAGGCCCCGCCCGGTGGCGGCGACCAGCATCGGCCCCAGCACGCTCCCGGTGACGGCAAAGGTGATGGTCTCGCCCGCCCCGCCTGCCCGGTAACGGCCCGGCGTCATGCCGAGCTGGTCGGTCGAGCGGTCGTAGAGGGTGCGGGATGAGGCGTGCCCGGCCGCGTACAGGGCCGCCGTGACGCTCGCGCCCTCCCGGAGTTCGCGCCGGACGCGCTCGCCCCGCCGTGCCAGGGCGTACTGCTTGGGGCTCAGGCCCGTCTCCGCCTTGAACACCCGCTGAAGGTGGAAGGGGCTGAGGCCCACCGCCTCGGCGAGCTGCGCGAGGGACGGCGTGGGCTCCACGGTGTCGAGGAGGTGCTGCACGTGCATCACGGCGCGGCGCCGGGCCCCGACCTCGCCGGGCCTGCACCGCAGGCAGGGACGAAAGCCCGCCACCTGGGCCCCCTGCGGGTCGTCGAAGAACCGGACGTTCTCGCGCCTGGGACGGCGTGACGGGCACGAGGGGTGGCAGTAGATGCCCGTGGAGCGCACGCCGTAGTAGAACTGCCCGTCCTGGGAAGCGTCGCGGTTCAGCACGGCCTGCCAGCGGACCTCGTCTTGGGGGGTGGGCGAGAGCACTTGAGTCATGGGGGTTCCTGTGACCAAGCGTACCCGCAAGGCCCGAACGGGACTATCCGTTTCTTGCGCTGGAATTGAAGGCCAGAAGGTCGCGGCGGGACAGACCTTGACCTGGGTCATGGTCGCCCCGCCCCGCCCCGCGGCAGGCTAGGGTCATGACGCATATCATCACCAGCCCCTGCATCGGCGTGAAGGACCAGGCCTGCACCGAAGTGTGCCCCGTGGAGTGCATCTACGACGGCGGCGACCAGTACCTGATCCACCCCGACGAGTGCATCGACTGCGGCGCCTGCGTGCCCGCCTGCCCGGTGAGCGCCATCTTCCCGGAAGAGGACGTGCCTGCCGGGGAAGAGGAGTTCATCGTCAAGAACAAGGCCTTCTTCGGGGTATGACCCCGTTCGCCCCTCTGCTTGCCGCCCTGAACGTGCTGCTCGTCGGCATCTGGGTGGGCATGTACCTGTTCACGACCTATGTGGTGAGCCCGGCCTTCACGGAACTGTTTCCCGATGCCGCCACCCGCACCGCCAACCGCCGCCTCGTCGGGCGGTACTACGCGCGGGTAAATGGTCCCCTGACCCTGCTGCTGCTCGCCACGGTGGTGGCGCTGGGGGTCAAGCAGGGCTTTGACGTCGCGCTGCTCGCCGAACTCGTCCTGCTGCTGGGCATCGGGGGCCTGGTTGCCCTGCATGTCCGCTGGGGACAGGCCCAGGCCCGGCCCCCCGCCTGGATCACGAACCTCACCCTGGCGGCGAGTGCCCTGCTGTGCGCCTTCGCCATGGTGGCTTCCGCATGACCCTCCCCGTCACTCCCTCGGACGCCGTCTTTGCCCGCCTGGGCGACGAGGCGCTGCGCCGCGTGCTGTGGGCCTTTTACGCGAAGGTGACGGCGGACGAACTGCTCGGCCCCGTCTTCACCCGCAAGATCGGCCCCTTTCCGCGTGCAGGATGGCCGCTGCACATCGCCCGGCTGGAAGGCTTCTGGCGGGCGGTGACCGGTGGACCGAGCGCCTACCGGGGGCAACCCGGCCCGGCGCACGCGGACCTGGGGGTGGGCGCCCCCCACTTCGACCGCTGGCTGACCCTGTGGGAGGAGACATTGCGCGAACACCTCGATCCTCCCGAGGCGGAGGCGCTCCTCACCCTCGCCCGGCGGATGCGTGGGAACCTGGAGCGGCACGCGCGGTCGGGGCAGGAGTGAACCCCGTCCTGTCCCCCCAGGTTCCTGTCACGCGGCCCGCTGACCGGTAGGAGAGAGGCACGCTTCTGCCCCGGCTCGACGTGGCAACATCAGGGGCCGTGACGGGCCGCGCCGAACTGCTGCTGAGCCATGCCCCGGTCTTCCAGGGAGCGGAGGCCGCCGATCTGGACCCCCTGGCCGCCCTGGCCGTCTTCCGCACCCTGGTGCGGGGCGAACACCTCTTCCGCGAGGGGGACGCGGTGGACACCGTCTATCTCGTCAGCTCCGGCAGCGTGCGGGTGTACCGCCTGGCGCGGGGTGGCACCCGCGACCTCACCCTGCATGTGGAGGGACCCCGGCAACTCGTGGCGGGGGTCGCCGCCTTCCAGAGCCGCGCCGAGGCCCCGGCGAGTGCGGTTGCGCTGCAAACTCCCACCGAGGTGCTATGCCTGCCCGCCGACAGGGTGCGGGAACGGGTGTACGGGACTCCCGCCCTCGCGCGGGCCGTGATCACGTACTTCGCGCGGCGCCAAGCCGAACTGCTCGCCCGGGTCGAGGGGCTGGTCTTCAGCGAACTCGGTGAGCGGCTCGCCGCGTACCTGCTGGAACACGCCACCGAGCCGCACCTCCTGCCCACCAACAGTGAACTCGCCGCCCTGCTGGGCACGGTGCCCGAACTCGTCAGCCGCAAACTGGGCGAGTTCTACCGCCTGAACCTGATCCACCTGGAGCGCCGCCGGGTGCGGGTGCTGGACCTGGCCGAGCTCGCCCGGCTGGCGCGGGGAAACCGCGAGGGGTAGCGGGGGAGCGCCCGCTTCAGGCGTATCCTCGCCCCATGACCGACGCGCCGCTGCCCGAACTGATGCCCGACGCCAGCGTGGCCGACCCCTACGGCACCCTCGACCCCGCCACGCTGCGGCACCCCGACAGTCTGAAGTGGACCGCCTACAGGGAGGGCGTGATCCCGCTGTGGGTCGCGGACATGGATTACCCGGTCGCGCCGCCCATCGTGGCCGCGTTGCAGGAGCGCCTGACGCGCGGGCTGGGCTACCACCAGCTCCTGGGCGACCTCACTTTAAGCACGGCCCTGCGGCAACACCTCGCCACCCAGGGTCTCACCGACCTGCCGGAGGACGGCCTGACCTTCCTGCCGGGGGTGGTCCCGGGGCTGTACGCGGCCGTGAACGGTCTGACCGAACCCGGTGAGCCCGTGCTGACGATGACCCCCATCTACCACCCCTTTCACCTGGGCATCACCGAGCAGGGCCGCCGGGTGGCCGCCGCTCCGCTGCGAGAGGGGGAGGTGCGCTGGGAGATCGACTGGGAGGCCCTGGAGTCCGCCGCCGAGGGTGCCCGCCTGCTGATGCTGTGTCACCCCCACAACCCCACGGGGCGGGTCTGGGACGCTGCCGAGCTCGCCCGCCTACGCGACTTCGTGCTGGAACACGACCTCTACGTGGTGTCCGACGAGCTGCACGCCGACCTGCGTTACACCGACGCCCCCTTCGAGGCGTTCGCGGCCGACCCCCGGGTGCGTGACCGGACGCTAACCCTGACCGGACCCGCCAAGGCGTATAACACCGCCGGTCTAGGCATCGGCGCGATGGTGGGACACGACCCGGCGCTCGTGAAGCGGGTCAAGAC
This sequence comes from Deinococcus apachensis DSM 19763, assembly GCF_000381345.1. NCBI lineage: Bacteria > Thermotogati > Deinococcota > Deinococci > Deinococcales > Deinococcaceae > Deinococcus > Deinococcus apachensis. Next base: position 8,526 of record NZ_KB906399.1, read on the forward strand.
CGCCGCCGGGGGACTGATGGGCCACCCCTCGGCGCTGAGTGTGACCGCCTGGCAGGCCGCGCTGCGCGAGGGTGGGCCGTGGTTGGCGGACACCGTCAGGTACCTGCGCGGCAACCGGGACGTGATGGCGGCCTTCCTCCAGGCCCAGCTCCCCTGGGTGCGCTTCAGCCCGCCCGAGGCGACCTACCTCGCCTGGCTCGACCTGCGGGCGCACCCCAGGGCCGGGGAGATCCAGAAGTTTCTGCTGGAGGAGGCCAAAATCGCCATCCATGACGGCCCCATCTTCGCGCCTGAGGACCTCAAGCCACGCTACCAGGGCTACATCCGCCTGAACTTCGCCACCAGCCGCGCCCTGCTGATTGAGGCACTGGAGCGGATGGCAGGGGCGCTGGGGGTCATTGAGTGAGTGGTCCGGACAGCGTTCACGTCCCCGGTCTCGGCACCTTTCGCCACGAGGTGGACCGCTCGTACGGGGGACCGGTGGGCGGCCCCTACGGCGAGCTGGTCCTGGTGTCTTGGGAGGCCGAGCTGGACAGGCGCGGCGAGCAGGTGAAGCTCTCGCTGTACGAGGACGGGTCGCCCCTTTCGCCTGAAGAGGTGACGCGGGCGGGTCAGCGGATGCTCGCCTTCCTCGAACGCGAGGAGAGCGCCCGCCGCGAGGTGGCGACCGCCCTGCTCGACCTGGCAGGCGACTGGTGGGCCGCGCGCGGCGACGAGGTGAGCGAGACGCCCCTGACCGTCGAGACGTTTCTGGGCCTGATGCGCCTGGAGGCCGTCGTCGCCGAGGAGGAGGACCAGCTCACCGTGTACTACGACGACGATGGGGAGGTCTTCGCGGGGCACGCGATCCAGGCCGTGTTCGGTGTGGATGGCACGTTGATCAACACCGACATTCCCGGATGAGACACCGTCAACCGTGCGGGAACCATGGTTCTCAACGCCCGGCCTGCGTCTCCTCCGCCGTCAGCTCCCGCAGCCGCTCGATCAGGGGCCGCAGCCGTTCCCGCCGCAGCTTGAGGGCCGCCCGGTTCACCACCAGGCGGGCGCTGGAGTGGAACAACACGTCCACCTCCTCCAGGTTGTTCGCCCGCAGCGTGCTCCCGGTCTGCACGAGGTCCACCACGGCGTCGGCCAGGCCCGTCAGCGCCGCGAGTTCGATGTTGCCGGAGAGCTTGACGACCTCGGCGGGAATGCCCCGCGCGGCGAGGTAAGCGCGGGCCGAGCGCGGATACTTCGTGGCGACGCGCCCGATAGGCCCGTTTGCCCCCACCTCCCGGATCAGCGAGAGGCGGCAGGCGGCGAAGCGCAGGTCCACCGGCTCGTACACGGTGCGGCCCGACTCGATCAGCACGTCCTTGCCGACAATGCCCGCGTCCGCCACGCCCAGGTCCACGTACACGGGCACGTCCTGATTCCGCAGCTCCAGCACGGTCACGCCGGGAAACTCGTGCCGCAGCGCGCGCGACTTCTCCGGCAGGGTGAGGGGCAGCCCCGCGAGCGACAGCAGGCGCACGGCCTCCTCCAGAATGCGCCCCTTGGGCAGCGCGAGGGTGAGGTGGTCGGGACCGCGGGGCGGGGCGGGCGTCATGCGCTCACCTCGCTCAGCTCATCCCCCTGTACCCAGCGGCGAATCCCCCGGCGGGCACAGTAAGCGAGGAGTTCGGCACGGTCCTCCGTCCACGCGAGTTCGGCGACAAGACCGGCGGCGCGGGCCGTCTCCGCCCCGGTGGCGTCGAGGGCCAGCACAACCTCCGGCTCGCGGGGCAGGGTCGCCGCCGTGACCTCCGTCAGCCGCTCCAGCCCGATGGCGAAACCTGCGCCCGGCAGCCCGCCCAGGTCGTAGCGCCCGCCGCCCAGCACGGGCTGGTTCAGACCCTCGGCGTAGGCCCGGAAAGTGATCCCGGTGTAGTACCCGTAGCGGCGGCTGGCCCCCAGGTCGAACAGCAGGCCTGGGCCGTACAACGTGGCGACCGCCTCCAGGTGCGCCACCGCCCCCCGCGCCCGCTCGCCCCGAGCTAGCGTTCCCGCCTGCGCCAGCACCTCCCGCCCGCCGTACAGATCCGTCAGGGCGTGCAGGGTCACCGTCACGTCGCGGCTCAGCCCATGCGCGGCGGCGAGCAGGTCCACGTCCGCCCCGCTCTTGCGGTCTATGGCGTCGTGCAGGGCGTTTCGCACTCCTCCAGGCAGGCCCGCGTCCTCCAGCACCGCGTCCACGAAGCCGGGGTAGCCCACCTCCATCACCGCCTCCACCCCCACTGCCTTTAAGGCCCGGGTGCCCAGCAGCAGCAATTCCACATCCGCCTGCGGCGTCGCCACGCCGACGAGTTCCACCCCCACCTGGCCGAACTCGCGCAGTCTCCCCAGCTCGCTCGTCAGCGTCCGCAGCCACAACCGCCCGCCGTACTGGAGGCGCAGGGGAAAGGGACCCTCTGGGAACCGCGCCCGCACCAGCCGCCCAATCGCCGTCGTGAACTCGCTGCGAAGCGCCAGGACCTCGCCGCTCGCGTCGATCAGCTTGAAGGCCCGCGCGTTTTGCGGGTGAGCCTCCGACGCGAACTCCAGCGCGGGCACCTCCACGCCCCGGTAACCCCACGCGGCGAACTCGCCCGCCAGCCGGGAGCGCAGATGCTCGCGCCAGGCCCACTCGGGCGGCAGCACGTCGCGGGTGCCCTCGGGAACACGGGTGGGGGTGGGGGGGCGGGCGGGCAGGCTCACGGTGGGCATTAAAGCACTCCGGCGCGCGGGGAGGGGGTGGGGCGATGAGCCGTAAAGGGTGTAAGCCGTGAGCCGGGAAAAAGAGGGTTATCGCCAAACCTCTTCGGGTATCAGCTCAAGGCTTACAGCTCACCACCCTATACTCCCCCCATGCGCTGTGCCCCGCTCGCCCTCCTCCTGCTCGCGCCCCTGCTGGGCGGCTGTACCCGCACGGCGGACACCTTCAAGCCGCGCATCGTGATCACGAGTCCCGACGGGGGCGGGGTGAGCCGGGCGCGTTCCTTCACCGTGAAGGGCTATGCGCTCGACGATCAGGGCGTTACGCAGCTCACGGTGAACGGCCGGTCCATCCCCATCCAGTCGGGGAGCCGCAAGATCGCCAACTTCCAGTTCCAGACGCAACTGGCGGGGGGGCGCGGCGAGTACACCATCGCGGCGCGCGACGCGGCGGGCAACCGCGGCGCGCTCGTCCTGCCCATCGCCGTGGACGGCACGCCGCCGACGGTCAAGGTGACGCGCTTCGAGCGGGAGCGGAACGTCGTGCGCGTGACCGGCGTCGCCACCGACAACGCCCGGGTCACCGAGGTCAGTGTGGACGGCAAGCGCCTGAACATCACCCCCGGCACCCGGGTGGATTTCTATGCCGAGACGAGCGGCGTGTACGCGGATATCGCGGTGACCGACGGGGCCGGGAATGTGACCAAGCTGCGGGCGCGGCGCTGAGGCGACGGCAGCCGGGCACAGTCACCCGTTTGCCCGCCCGCTAGCCTGACCGCGTGCCGCGCGTCCCGTCTGCCGAAGCCCCCGCTCGTCTAGCGCCGAAGGGGCGCGTGCCCCGGCCCACTCCTGCTCAGGAGGCCCCCCCGCCCGACCACCTGCCGGAAATTCTGCGCCGTCTTGCGGAAGCTTACCTGCCGTCTCCCCCCGCACCCCGGGTCAGCCCTGAGCCGCTGGACGACCTCGTGGAGACCATCCTTGCGCAGCAGAACACCTCGGCCCTGACGCGGCGGCAGTTCGCGGCGCTCAAGGCCGCCTATCCCGTGTGGGAGGCGGCCCTCGCTGACGGTCCCGACGGGGTGGAGGCGGTGCTGCGCGCGGCGGGTGGGGGCCTGGCACGGATCAAGGCCGACTACATCTGGAACGTGCTGCACCGGCTGGAGGAGTTGCAATCACCCGGGGAGGAGGGCAGTCCCCTCAGCCTGCGCGCCCTGCGGAGCATGGACGACGCCGAGGCCCGCGCCCTGCTGGAGTCGCTGCCCGGCGTGGGGATGAAGACGGCCAGTCTCCTCCTGCTGTTCGATCTGGCTCGCCCGGCGATCCCCGTGGAGAACAACATCTGGCGCGTCGCCGGGCGGCTCGACCTGATTCCTGCGCGCTGGAACGTCCTCAAGGCCGAGCGCTGGTTTGACGAGGTGCTGCCGCGCGACTGGGCGACCCGCTACACCTTCCACGTCTCGGCCATCCGGCACGGGCGCCAGACCTGCCTCTCCCGGCGCCCCCGCTGCGAGGTCTGCGTGCTGCGCGACCTCTGCCCCTCGGCGGGGATTTTCCTGGAAGACGGACCGGATACACGTTGAGGGGCCGGAGACCCGCAGGTCCGGCCCCCCTCCTTTCCGGCGCGCTCAGCCCGCGTCAGGGTGGCGCTGGGTCTCGTGCAGGTGGACCGGCTTGCCCCGGCGGGCACGCAGGTTGAGCAACTCGACCATGATCGCAAAGCCCATGGCGAAATAGGTGTAGCCCTTGGGAATCTTGAAGCCGAAGCCGTCGGCGATCAGGTTCACGCCGATGAGGAGCAGGAAGGCGAGCGCGAGCATCTTCACCGTCGGGTGCGCCTGCACGAAGTCCCCGATGGGCCGCGCCGCGACGAGCATGATGCCCACCGTCACGACGACGGCGGCCACCATCACGCCGATGTCGTCGGCCATGCCGACCGCCGTGATCACCGAGTCGAGGCTGAACACGATGTCCAGCAGCATGATCTGTCCGATGATCGCCGCGAAGTTCGCTGCGCCCTGCCGCACCACGCTCGTCTCATGCGCACCGGGGCCTTCAAGCTGCTCGTGCATCTCCTTGACGGCCTTGTACAGCAGGAAGAGGCCGCCGAGGATCAATATCAGGTCGCGGCCCGAGAAGCCCTTCCCGAAGACCTCGAACAGGTCGTTTTGCAGCCGGTAGATCCAGGTGATGGAAAACAGCAGGGCCAGGCGCATCAGCATGGCGGCGAGCAGCCCCAGCGTCCGCGCACGCTGCTGCTGCTCGCGCGGCAGCTTGCCCGCCAGAATGCTGATGAAGATGACGTTGTCGATGCCCAGCACCACTTCCAGCAGCAGTAGCGTGCCAAAGGCGAGCCAGGCTTCGGGCTGGGTCACCCAGCCGAACAGGGATTCAATCACAGGAAACTCCTGGTGAAAAGGACGAGCGGTGGAACGCGGTTATGCGAACCACAACGGATCGGAGCCGCCTGAGGCGGCATGGAGAGGCAGGCGGGTCACCCCGCGGCGCGCTGCGAAAGCGCGTTACTCCCCATCGTCCGGGAGAAGTTGTGCACGAATCTTAAATGGGAGATGAAGGACCTTTATGTTCGGTCCGGGCGCTCCCTTTTGACGGCCCCGTCCAGGTACACGCTCAGCAGCGCCCGCGCCGTGCCCTGGGGATCGGCGGGGGGCGCCCCCATCACCAGCGGGTAGAGCAGGGCCAGCAGCGCCCGCGTCAGCACCGCCGGGGAGAGGTCGCCCCGCAACTCCCCCCGCCCCGACGCTCCCTCAATCAAGCGGGTCAGCCCGCCCATCCAGACCTGCCGGTACTCATTCTCGAAGGCGGCGCGGCGCTCTGGGGACACGTGCCGCAACTCGCCCGCCAGTTGCAGGCCCAGCCGCTGCTCGGGAGCGCTTGCCAGCAGGTCGCCCACCAGCGTCTCCAGCTGCGCCCGCACCCCGCTCTGCGCCTGCGCGTGCGAAACCAGCCGCGCGAGGCCCGCCAGGGTGCCCTCCAGCATCGCCAGGAAGAGGGCCTCCTTGTCCTCGTAGTGGTGGTACAGCGCCGGTTTGGTTACGCCCACCGCCGCCGCCACCTCGCGCATGCTGACCCCATGGTAGCCGCTCGCCACGAACAGCCGCGCCGCCTCGGTCAGGATGCGGGCGCGGGTCGTGTCGGGCGTGGGGGAGATGGGCAGGGAGGGCGGAACGGTCACAGCCGCATGATAGCCCGGGGAGGGGCGAACGTCCCGGGGAAAGGGAAGTCAGGTGTCCGACGGGTTGGTGAAGTAGGGCCAGCTATGTCCACCGGAACACTGTGCCGTGAACTCGCGTCCCGCCTTGTGCAGTCGTCCCGGCTGCCCGCAGGTGGGGCAAATCGGCTTGGCCGGGGTATTGCCCCCGCAGGCCCGGCACTTCAGGTAGTGGCCGTACTTGCCGTACAGCACGGTCAGTTCTGCGGACCCACACGTCCGGCAGCCCAAGTCCGGGGTGGGACACGCCTGGCTCTGGCGCTCTTGAGCGGTGCGGACCTGCCCGGGCGTGGCCAGCCCGGGGGTGCTGACCACGGCGGGAACCGACTCCTCCTGTGGGCCATGCACTCCCGAGATGTCGTCCGTTGCCGCAGTCGGAGCGGCCAGGGGTTGGTGACGTGTCCGCAGGAAAGCCGTCAAGCGCGTGAGCTCCGCGTCACTGAAGGCGAAGGCCCCAAAACCCCCCGCCGCCCCCACGATCTCCCGCACGCGGTCGGGCACCTGATCGGCCTTCACGACCTCCGCCAGCGTGCCCTTGCGGGTGATGCGGCCCCCGTCCGAAATAGCGACGAGTACGTCCCGGCGCATCGTGTCAAAGCGGCGCTGACGCAGGCCGAACACGCCCCGGTCGAGCAATTCTTCCGTGTGGTCGCTCAGCAGGCGGACCAGCAGGTCGAGTTGCCGCCGCGCCTGCAGAATGGGAGAAGCCATACCGCGCCCCTGCCCCTTCCACCAGCGGGTCCATTCGCCCTGCTCGTTCACACTGATCTGCCCCGCCACGCTCTTGCTCTCCACCACGATCAGGCCGTGCCGGTGGACGACGAGGTGGTCGAGCTGCGCGACTTCCCCCTCACGTTCCACCCTCAGGTTGTTCAGCACGAACTTGTAGCGGTCGTCCCCGAAGGCCCGCTTCAGGTAGTGGGCCATCTGGCGCTCGGCCTCGTGCCCCGCGCGGCGGAAGGAATTCGGGTAGGCCTGCGGTTCAAGCTCCTTGACGATCATGGGTGCCCGCAGCCTATGCGAGCAAGTCTGACCAGACTCTCAATTCACGCCCCCACCTCCGCCGCCCACACGTCCTGCGGCGTCTCGCGGCGGCGGATCAGCGTCCAGCCCGACCCGTCCCACAGCGCCTCGGCGGGGCGGGAGCGGGTGAGGTACGTGCTGCTCATGCTCGCGCCGTAGGCGCCAGCCTCCCCGACGGCGAGGAGGTCGCCGGGCGCGGGTTCGGGCAGCGGCACGTCCCGCGCGAGGAGGTCGCCGCTCTCGCAGGCAGGCCCGGCTACGTCCCAAGTCTCCCGCGCCCCGCCGTCCCACAGCGCGGTGACGGGGTGCGCGGCGCCGTACAGCATGGGCCGCAGCAGTTCGGTCATGCCCGCGTCGGTGAGCAGGAAGTTGCGGCCCGTGTGCTTGGTGCCCACCACCCGCGTGAGCAGCGTTCCCGCCCGCGCGACCAGATAGCGCCCCGGTTCCACCCACAATGCCGCCCCGAAGACGGAGGCCGCCGCCCGCGCCTCCCGTGCGATACCGGGGAGGTCGGCGTCCACCCCCCAGCCGCCGCCCACGTCCAGCACCTCCAGGTTGCCCGTCTGGGGCCGTAACTCGGCCAGCCGCGCGAAGGCCGCGCTGAAATCCGCCGCGTTGCGAATCGCGCTGCCGATGTGGACGTGCAGGCCCCGTGCATCGTGCCCGGCCTCCCGCAGGGCGGACAGCATCCCCGGCGCCTGCTCCGGCGTCACCCCGAACTTGCTCCCCGCCGCCCCGGTCGCGAGGTGGTCGTGCGTGCTGACGCTCAGGGCTGGATTCACCCGCACGAGCGCCCGTGATCGGGGCGGCAGCAGCCCCACCTCCTCCACCCGGTCCACGATGAAGGTCGCACCCAGCCGCGCCCCCGCCGCGTATTCCTCCGCCAACTTGGCGGGGCCATTCACAAGGACCTGATCGCCGCCTGCCCCCACCTGCTCGGCCCGCGCGATCTCCCCGGCGCTCACGCACTCGAACCCCACGCCCGCCGACCGCATCCGGCGCAGCAGCGTGAGGTTCGGGTTCGCCTTCATCGCGTAGTAGACCCGCGCGTCTCCGAAGGCGGCCCTCACCCTCGCTAGCGCCGCGTCCAATTCGGCGGCGTCGTACACGTAGAGGGGCGTGCCGAAACGGGCGGCGGCGTCGAGGAACTGGGGGCGCGGGATCACGCCCGACAGTGTAGAGGTCCGGGGGGCAGGCGGAGTCAGGCCGCGAGTCAGCCTCCCAGCAGCCCCAGGAACGCCGTGACCACCCGGGGGTCGAACTGTCTGCCCGCCTGGGCCCGCAACTCTGCCAGCGCCTCCTCGCGGCTCCAGGCCCGCTTGTAGGGTCGCTCGCTGAGTAGGGCGTCGTAGACATCGACGACCGCGAACAGCCGGGCCAGCAGCGGGATGTCTTCGCCTGCCAGACCGTCGGGATAGCCCGCGCCGCCCCAGCGCTCGTGGTGGTGACGCACGAGTTCCAGCGCGGCGGGCGGGATGAAGCCCAGCTCGCCCGCCAGGCGCTCGCCCTCGGCCGCGTGGGTCTGCATCTCCCCCCGCTCCTCGGGGGTCAGGGGGCCGGGCTTGAGCAGGATGCGGTCGGGCACGGCCATCTTGCCCAGGTCGTGCAGGTACGCGCCCAGGCGCAGGGCGCCCAGCCCCTCGGGGCCCAGCCCCAGTGCCCGCCCCAGCCGGGTCGCCTCCGCCGTCACCCGGTCGGTGTGGCCCTGGGTCTCGCGGTCGCGGGCCTCCAGGGCCAGCCCCAGGGCACGCAGCGCGGCCTCGCGCGTGGCGAGCGCCTCCTGCTCGGCCCGCTTCTGGGCCTCGATGTCGGTGCAGGTGCCCACCCAGGCCAGGCCCTGCCCCTCCTCGTCCAGGACCCGCGCGCCCCGAATCAGGAACCAGCGGTAGGTGCCGTCTCGTCCGCGAACCCGGTACTCGATGGCGTAGGGCTCGCCGCTCTCGATGGACTGCTTCCAGCGCGCCTGGGTTGGCGCCACGTCGTCCGGGTGCAGGGCCTCCTCGAAGCCGAAGCCCCACGCCTCGCTCGTCAGGCCGGTGTACTCCGCCCAGTGGCGGTTGACGTGGTGCCAGACCCCGGCCGTGTCGGCCGTCCACAGCATCACCGGCATCGCTTCGAGCAGGCGCAGGTAGGGGTGCGGCGCCTGGAGGTCATGCAGGGGATGCAGCGAGGTTCCGGCTGAGGTCATGGGTTATTGTGTCGAGCTTAAGCGTTCGTCTCAAGCTCAGCGGTGGCGGGCAGAACGGGAGGTAGTCCCCCGGCTTTCCCGGAGCTTGACCGGTTTGTGCGGCTCCACCACAGCTTTCCCAAGGGCAGTTTAGTTTCCTTTACAGTCCGGGGGGCGGCCCCACCCAAGAATGCGCCCAGTGCCCGGACGGGGCACCAGGAGGTTCGTGCGTGCCCAGAGCATTGGTCCTGACCGTGCTGCTCTCCCTCACCTCGCCTCTCGCCGCCGCGCAGTCCACCTCGACGGCCCCAGCCTCCACCCTTCCGGCTGCCGAGCAGGCCACCGTCAACGTTATCAACCGGACGTTGGCAAGCGTCCTGTACATCACCGCCACGGTGCCCAGCACCGCCCAGGGCACCTTTTCCAGCCCCATCTTCGCCGACCCCGGTGCCCAGGGGGAGCAGGACAGTGGCAGCGGCTTCTTCGTGAACGCGCAGGGCTACGCCCTCACCAACTACCACGTGGTGGAGGGAGCCACCCGCCTGACGGTGAACCTGCGCGACAGCAAGCAGGACTTCACGGCCCGGGTGGTCGGCACCGCGCCCGACTACGACCTCGCGCTGATCCGGGTGCAGGGGGTGCCCGCCAAGTTGATCCGCCCGCTGCCGCTGGGCAACAGCGACACGCTGCGGGTCGGGCAGACGACCATCGCGCTGGGGGCCCCCTTCGGCCTGCAATTCAGCGCGACCACCGGCATCGTGTCGGCCCTGGAGCGCACGATTCCGACCGGTGTGCGGCAAATCCCCCAGAACGCCATTCAGACCGATGCGGCCATCAACCCTGGCAACAGTGGTGGTCCGTTGCTCGATTCGGCGGGGCGGGTGGTCGGGATCAACACGCTAATCTTCTCGCCCAGCGGCGCCGCGACCGGGATCGGCCAGAACGCGGGCGTGGGGTTTGCCATCCCCATCAACGTCGCCAAGAGCCTGCTGACCCGGCTCCAGGCCGGACAGACCGTCGTCGGCCCGGTCATCGGGGTCACGCTCGCCCCCTTCGAACTCACCGACCTGACCGAGCAGGTGCGGCAACAGTACAAGTTGCCCCGCGCGGGTGCCCTGGTCTCCCGGGTGGAGGCGGGCGGTCCCGCCGCGCGGGCAGGCGTCAAGGGCGGCACGGCGCAGGTCACGACGCCCATCGGGCCGGTCTATTTCGGTGGCGACGTGATCACGTCGGTCAACGGTCAGGCGGTCGAAACGTCGGCGGACCTGCGCGAGTACCTCTTCAGCCGGAAGGCCGGGGAGCGCGTGACCCTCAGGATCAACCGGGCGGGCAAGACCGTCACCCTGCCCGTCACGCTCGCGCCCGGCACGCCGCCTACCGGCACCCGTTGACCCCCCTTCCCCTCACGGTCTTTCGCCCCCGCGCCTGCTAAGCTCCACGGCGGTATGAGCGGCGAACGGGTGCTGTGCGCGATGTCGGGCGGGGTGGATTCCAGCGTCACGGCGGCGCTGCTGAAAGACGGGGGTTATCAGGTCATCGGCGCGATGATGCGCTTCTGGCCCGACGGCAAGCGCGTGGACACCTTCGACACCTGCTGCTCGCCCGACGCCGCCTACGAGGCCCGCCGGGTGGCCGAGCAGGTGGGTGTTCCCTTCTACCTCCTCGACTACCGCGAGCAGTTCCAGCGCCACATCGTCGGCCCCTTTCTGGACGAGTACGCGCGGGGCCGCACGCCCAACCCCTGCGTGAACTGCAACACGCGGGTCAAGTTCGACGAACTCGTGAAGAAGGCGCGGATGCTGGGCTGCCGCTACGTGGCGACCGGGCACTACGTCAAGCGGGTGGAACGGGAGGACGGCGCGGTCGAGTTCCACCGCGGCGACGACCCCCGCAAGGACCAGACCTACTTCCTGTGGGGCACCCCGCGCGAGGCCCTGCCGTACATCCTCTTCCCGGTCGGCGAGATGGAAAAGCCCCGCGTGCGCGAGATCGCCGCCGAGAAGGGCCTGCTGACCGCCCGCAAGCCCGAGAGCCAGAACATCTGCTTCGTGCCCGGCAAGGTGCAGGATTACGTGGCCGAGCATCTCCCGCAGAGTCAGGGCTACATCCGCGAGATTCGGACCGGCGAGGTCGTCGGCGAGCACCTGGGCACCCAGTTCTACACTCTGGGCCAGAAGAAGGGGCTGGGCCTGTACCAGACGCACCGTGTCCGCCACGTCGTCCACCTTGACCCGGGGACAAACACGGTCTGGGTCGGCGACTACGAGGACTGCCTGTGGACGGGGTTGAGGGCCGAGGGGGCGAACTACCTTCTCGACCTTTCCGAGCTGCCGCGCGAAGTCGAGGTTCAGGTGCGCTACCGCACGAAGCCGGTGCGGGCAACGGTGATCCATGCTGATGAGATCGGCTTCGAGCTGAGGTTCGAGGAACCGCAGTTCGCGGTCGCGCCGGGGCAGAGCGCCGTGCTATATGCCGGGACGCGGCTGCTGGGCGGGGGGCTGATCGCGGACCACGCGCGGGAGTTGCCGATGGTCGAGAATGCGCGGCCCGTGGCTGTCTCCCCTTGATGGGGGAGGACGCGGACCCTGAGGTCACAGCCTGTTGTCTTTTGAGCAAAGAACTTCGTCTCGGGTACGCCGTCCACCCAACGGAGCGGGCCGGGGAAACGCCATGCCTCACACTGAACCATGACCCTCGAAGGCTTGCTCCATGACCTCGCGGCCCAGTACGCCACCATCCCAGAGGTGCTGGCCGTTGTCTACAGTGGGTCGGCACTTCCCGGCGACAGGATGAAGATTCGGACCTTGATCTATACGTGTACAGCCGCGATGAAGTCCCTGTGCCGCTCCGCAGGACGCTTGTAAGCCGCCGGGCCTCACGGTTCGAGGTGGACAACCGCATTGCGGAAACGGCTGATGAGTGGATCGAACGCGAGAGTGGTATCCAGGTTGATGTGATGTTTCGGCCCGTGGCCTCCTTCGAGGCTCACTTCCTGTACCTGTTTGAGAAGTTCGAGGCGAGACCTGGGTACTCGACTGCAGTGTGGCACAACGTCCGGTCGTCCACCATTCTCTTCGACCGCGAAGGCTGGTTCGCCCGGTTGCAGCAGCAGACCGACCAACCCTACCCGGAGGAACTGGCGCGCGCCATCATCGCGCTGAACGTTCCTTTGCTCCATGGTGCTATCAACTCGCGCGCCGCTCAAGCGAAGCTGGCCGCCCGACGAGGCGATATGGTGGCTGTCAATAGCGCCCTGACGAAGCTGCTCGCAAGTTACTTCGACGTGCTCTTCGCGCTCAACCGTACTCTGCATCCAGGCGAGAAACGACAGCTCACGTTCATCTCAACCCTGGCTGATGTGCCGCTGAATGCAGCACGGGACATTGAGCGCCTGCTGTCCTTCACCAAGGCCACATTGCATGAGGTCCCGAATCACATTGAAGCGGTAGTAATTCCGCTGCTGCGGCTCCTCAAAAAGCGACGTCAGATGCCCACCTTCGCTGGCCCACCCTAATACTTCTGCCCCGCCTCCACCCGCCCTTCCGGTTCCCTTCCCGCCGCCATCGCCTCCAGAAAGGCCTGACTGTACTCGGCCCCACGCGCAATCAGGTCCCGGGTGGTGCTGGCGATGTGCGGGGTGATGATGACGTTCTCCTGCTCCCACAGTGGATGCCCCTCGGGAAGCGGCTCCGGGTCCGTCACGTCGAGGACCGCTCCGCCGAGATGCCCGGAGTCGAGCGCGGCGAGCAGCGCGCCTTGGTCGATCAGGTTCCCGCGTCCCTGGTTAGAAATCCACGCGCCGGGCTTCAGGCGGGCCAGCACGTCCGCGTTCACAATGCCCTTCGTCTCCGGCGTGCTGGGCAGCAGCAGGACGACCCAGTCGGCCTCCGCCAGAGCGACGTCCCATTCGGCCTCCGGGGTGCGTGAGCGGATGCCCGTCACCTTCGCCCCGAACGGCTCCAGCAGCTCCTCCAGAATCCGCCCGATATGTCCATACCCCCAGATCGCCACCCGCGCCCCGTCCAGCGTACCGAGGTCCATCGTCCGTAGCCAGCGGCCCCCTCGCTGGGCGTCGCGGAAGCGGTGCAGGCCGCGCTCGGCGGCGAGCATCCCGGCGAGGGTATGGATGGCGACCGCGCGGTCGTGCAGGCGGTGGGCGTTGTAGAGGGTGACGCCCGGGGGCACCGCGTCCGCGACGTGGTCGATGCCTGCCGTGAGGGTCAGGACCCATTTCAAGCCGGGGAGGGCCAGCAACTCGTCCCGCAACCTGGCGGGCGCCAGCCACAGGACCACGCCGTCCGCGCCGCCCTCCGGCCCATGCTCCGGGCTGTAGAAAGCCAACTCTACACCCTCCACCTCCAGCGCTCGAAATTCCTCCCGGTCAGGCACCAGCACGCGCACTTTCCCACTCTCCCCTCGTGATTTCCATGTGAACGTCGGTGCGGCCCGGCCCCTCCGAGCGGCCCACCTCGCGGAAGCCGCACGCCAGAAAGGCCCGCTGGGCGCGGCGGTTGTGCCCGAAGGTGGTGAGGCGCACCCGCGAGAGCGGCGCCTCGCGCCCGGTGAAGGCCCAGGCCAGCAGCGCCATCACGGCCTCGCGGCCGTACCCCTGGCCCCACAGCGGGCGCACGCCGATCATCACGCCCAGGGTGCCGATGGTCGGCCTGAGCGGCGGGGGCGGGCGCAGGTCGTACAGCTCGGTGCTGCCGATGAGTTCCCCCTGCTCGTTCAGCACGCCGAAGCCCGCGCGCTCGCCCGAGCCTTCCTCCTCCAGCATCACGCGGCGAAAGAGCCATTCGGGGAGCCGAATGGGCTTGGCGTCGTTCCAGTCGGCGAGTTCGCGGTCACGGAAGAAGCGGTAGAGGGTGCGCCACTCCTTCGGCGTGAACTCCTGAACGGGTTTGAGGGTGACGCGGCCCCACTGAAGAGGCATGCCTTCAGCCGCCATGCGTGTCAGTCTAGCCCCCCGGCCCTCAGAGGCTGACGGTCCAGCGGCCCCAGCGCCCGCGTCACGTCCCGCGTCAGGCGTTCGAGGTGAAAGGCGTCCCCCTCCGCCCGCTCCACGCTGCCGCCCGGACCGACCACCAGCAGCGCGAGTGCCCGGCCCCCCGCGTGGCGCACGAAGATGCCGGGATGTCCGTCGAGGGCGGTCTGATCTTCGGGCGGGAGGACAGTCCAGGCGGGATCGGTGGCCTTCAGGCCCAGGTGCGCAGTCGGGAGGTTCCGCACGCTCAGCTCACCCTCCAGCCACTCCATCGCCTCCAGCCGCCCCCCGATGATGCCCTGCTCGATGTGGGGCCGCGCGACGTTGTAGCGGATGGGTCGCCCGTCGCGCCGCCGCAGGTCGCCCCCCGCCGCCCGCACGAGCGCGTGCCCCGCCGCGATGTCCCACTCCGAGCGCGGGCTCATGGTGAAGGTCACATCCGCCTCGCCCGCCGCGATCCGCGCCAGCTTGAGGGCGATGGAGCCGCTGGGCGCCATGCCGGGCAGTTCGTGGCGGTGCAGTTCCCGCTTAAATTCGGTGTCTGACACGCTCACCACGTACTCAGTTCGGTCGCTAAAGCCCGCAGGCGCGCCATTCTTCGTGACACCCTCGCCCACCACCCCCACGAACAGCTCGTCCGTCGCGGGGACGTACACCACGCCCAGCACCGGCTCCCCCTCTACCGCCAGGCCAATACTCACGGCGTAGTCGGGGCTGCCCGAGGTGAATTCCTTCGTGCCGTCGATGGGGTCCACGATCCAGACGCGCTCAACCCCGAGGCGCGAGGGGCTGTCGGCCGCCTCCTCGCTCAGCAGCCCGTCTCCCGGAAAGGCGGCCCGCAGCCCGGCCAGGATCAGGTCGGACGCCTCGCGGTCGGCGGCGGTCACGGGATCGTCCGCGCCAGTTTTGTGTTCGACGATCAGCCCGCGCGCCAGGTGCGTTCTCAGCAACTCGCCCGCCTCCAGCGCCAGCCGGGTGGCGACCTGCCGTTCTTCGTTCAACGTCATGCCTCCGAGGATACCCGCGCCCCGCCGCGCGTCACGACAGGCGCCTCCTCCAGCCGCAGCAGCGCGGGCGAGAGGAACCCTGCCAGGCTCGCCAGGGCCGACAGCACGCCCGCCACCAGGAAGAGGCCCCGCACGCCGATAAGTTCGCCCAGCGGCCCCGCCAGCGCCAACCCGACCGGTCCGGCCAGCCCCATCACCGTGGAGAGCAGCGACAGCACCCGCCCCTGAAGCTGGTTGGGGATGACGGTCTGAAGCACGGCCGTCATGGGCGCGTTGCCGAAGCTGAAGGTCACGCCGCTCACCACCCACCACACCACGGCGAGCCAGAAGGCCTTCCCCGGGGCCAGGGCCGTCAGCGCCACGGCGAAACAGGACAGCGCGAAGGCGACCAGCACCGTAACCACCCGTCGCCGCGGGGCGAGCAGGGTGACGGCCAGCCCGCCCACGATCATCCCCATGCCCGACAGACCCTCCATCAGCGCGACCTGCCCGGGACCGCCGCCGAAGTGGGTCTTGACGAGCAGCGGCGTCAGGGTAAAGGTCGGCATGACCGTCAGCACGACGGCGGCCAGCACGGTGTAGAGGTGACGCAGGCCGGGGTGCCTCCACACCAGCCGGACGCCCTCGCGGAACTCGGCCCAGACGCCCGCCCGCTGATCGCGTGGCACCCGCACCTGCGGGATACGGAAGAACAGCAGTGGCAGGATGCCGAGCAGTGCGGTCACCACGTCGATGCTCAGCGCCGCGCCCAGCGGCATCACGCTGATGGCGAGGGCCCCCAGGGGCGCGGCGGCCACCGTCATGATGCCCTGGAGGCTCTGGTTCAGGCCCGCCGCCCGGGGCAGGAAATTCGCCGGGACGAGCATCGCCGTACTCGCCGCCGCGGCCGGAACCTGGAACGCCTGCATTGAACTCCGAATGAACATCATCGTGTAGACGTGCCAGAGTTCGACCCGTCCGGTGGCGAACAGGAAGATCAGCACCACCATGCACAGGGCGCTCACCGTATCGGCCCCGATCATCAGCAGGCGGCGGCTGTAGCGGTCGGCGAAGGTGCCGCCCAGCGGGCCGAGGAGTGCCTGCGGGAGCAGCGCTGCCATCCCCGCCGTCGCCAGCGCCCCCGCACTCCCCGTCGTGTCGGTGATCCACCACAGCAGCACGAACTGGGTCAGCGCCGAGCCCGTGAGCGAGAGCGCCTGCCCCGCGAAGATGGACCAGAAGCGCCGCTGCCAGCCGGGTCCGGGCTCGGGGTGCCGGGCGGGGGAGAGCGCCGTTACGTCCGCGTCCATGTCAGCAGCTCCTCGTGCAGGGCGGCCCGCGCCCCCGGGCTCAGGTCCGGCATGCCTGTCAGCGGCCCCAACCACAACCCGTCGCATGCGAGGCGAATGGCGTGGGCGCGGCCAATGGGGAGGCCGTCGTCCTCCGCCCCCACCACGAAGGCCTGCGCCTCCCGCAACCCGGCGATGAGGTCCGGGTGCCCGGCGAGTGGGGCGAGGGCGGCGCACAGCGCTTCCTCCCCCGCCTCGGGCGTGAAGCTCACCTCGATGTAGGCGCGCAGCCAGGCCCCAGGCGTCCCCCCATGCGCCAGCTCCCGGGCGTGGGCCTCGGCCACCCGCTTCCGGAAACGGTCCACCAGGGCCAGCGCCAGGGCCGAGAGCAGCGCCTCCCGACTGGGGTAGTGGTGCAGCAGCCCACCCTTGCTCACCCCCGCCTCGCGGGCCACCGCGTCGAGCGAAAGGGAGGCGCCCTGCGTCTGGAGCACCCGTCCCGCCGCCTCCAGCAGCGTCGAGCGGGTGAGTTCGGGGTTGCGGGTTCGAACCATACCAACAGCATACCGTCTGGACGGTTGGTAAAAATGAGGCTACGGATCTGACCCTGGCTGCCTCCTGCCTAGTCTCCGGCATTGACCCGCCCACTGTGCCCCCGCTACACTTCCCGGCATGACTGCGGCGCACGCGAACAACGTGAATGACGATCCCCAATAGGGGACGCCTCGCCGCACACCGCGCCCCCGACCCCACCCAGGAGTCGGGGGTTTTCTCATTAAAGGAGCCGAACGTGACCACCGAACCCGCCGTCCAACTTCAGCGCACCCTTACCCGGGAGCTGCCCGGGCATGAGGGGCAGACCGTCAGACTCCAGGGATTCCTGCACGCCCGCCGCGACCTGGGGGGCGTGCAATTTTTGGTCCTGCGCGACGTGAGCGGCGTTGCCCAGTGTGTCGGCAGCGGCCTCGACCTCCCCCTGCCCGAGAGCAGCATCGAGGTCGTGGGCAAGGTCAAGGCGCATCCCAAAGCCCCCGGCGGCTTCGAGGTGCAGATCGAGAGCCTGCGCGTCCTGAGCGCCGCCGTCGAACCCCCGCCCGTCGAGATTCCCAAGATGGAGTGGAACGTCAACCCGGAAACGATGCTCGACTACCGGGTCGTGACTGTGCGCGGCCTGAAGGAACGGGCGGCGCTGAAGGTCCAGGCCGAACTCGTGGCGGCCTTCCGTGATCACCTCATCTCCGAGGGCTTTACCGAGATCAGCACGCCGAAGATCGTGTCGGCGGGGGCGGAGGGTGGAGCGAACCTCTTTCCCATCGACTACTTCGGGCACCCGGCATACCTGGCGCAGAGCCCGCAGCTCTACAAGCAGATCATGGTCGGCGTCTTCGAGCGCGTGTTCGAGGTCGCGCCCGTCTACCGCGCCGAGGAACACGCGACCTCCCGCCACCTCAACGAGTACCTGTCCCTGGACGTGGAGATGGGCTTTATCGAGTCGGAAGAGGACGTGATGGACCTCGAAACCCGGGTGCTGGCGGCAGTCATGACCCGGCTAAGGGAGCGGGCCGGGGCCGAATTCGCCCTGCTCGGCGCCACCATTCCCGATGTGCCCGCCCGCATTCCCCGCATCACCCTGATGGAGGCCCGGCAACTCGTCACCGAGAAGTACGGCCACGCGGTCGGCGGCAAGGACCTCGACCCGGAGGGCGAACGCCTGCTGAGCCAGCACTACGCGGAGACGGAGGGCACCGACTTCGTCTTCGTGACGAAGTACCCCCGTGCCGCCCGGCCCTTCTACGCGCACCCGGAACTCAACTCCGACGGCACCGTCAACCCCGAGATCACGCGGGGCTTCGACCTCCTCTTCCGGGGCATCGAGATCACCTCGGGCGGCCAGCGCATCCACGAGTACCCCATGCTGATGGACTCAATTGCCGCCTACAAGCTCAACCCCGAGTCGCTGACGGGCTATACCGAGGTCTTCAAGTACGGGATGCCCCCCCACGGCGGCTTCGCCATCGGGGCCGAGCGGCTGACGGCGAAGCTGCTGGGGATTGCGAACGTACGGTACGCCCGCGCCTTCCCCCGCGACCGGCACCGGCTGACGCCCTGAGGCAGGCAAAGGCAGAAGGTCGAAAGCGGAGGGCTTATCGCACGAGCCCTCCGCCTTCTGCTTCCTCCTACTGCCCTTCCTGCCCTTCAAGGTCTAGCTTGACGTCCTTGCCGGGAGGTGTCTTGCCCCCGCTGGCGAGCGTCTTGGCGAAGGCGACCACCTTGCCGATGCCACTCGCCGGGCCGTCCCAGTATTCGGCCCGCTGTGGCGTGACCCTCAGCAGCGTCAGGTTGGGGTCGTCCACCCCGTCGGGGAAGAAGGCCTTGAGGGGCGGCTCCCACAGTTCCTGCATCTTGGCGCGGTCGTCCACCTGCTCGGCGATACCTGTCACGTTCACCCACAGGTTCTTGTCGGGGTTGTTGTAGCCCAGGTTGACCTGCGGATTCAGCCGTATATCCCCAACCTTGTGGCTGTCACGGTAGGTGAAAAACCACAGCTCGCCGCTGAACTCGGCTTCCTGGGTCGCCATCGGCCGCCCGTGCAGGCTGCCGTCGGCGGAGACGGTCGTGAATGTGGCGAAGCGGACGCCCCTGATCTTCTCGGCGAGGAGTCGGGCGGCCTCCTGCGGATCGTCGACGTGTTGCGGCTCGGTCATGTCGCCTCCTTCCCGGGCAGTGTAGTCGCGCTCGCCGGAGGGCATTTTGAGCGGAGGTTAGGCGTTGGCCGCCCATGCTCTCACCTCTGCCATCATCACCCGCATGGAACAGTTTGCCCAGTTCACGGTCGGCGGTCAGCGGGTCTACGGCATGGTGCATGTCCCCGAAGGCGAGCGGCCCGCGCGCGGCTGGCCCTCGGTCGTCATGCTGCACGGCTTTACCGGCAACCGCATTGAGCCCCACCGCCTCTTTCCCCTGCTGTCGCGTTACCTCTCGGCGCACGGGGTGGCCTCCCTGCGCTTCGACTTCCGGGGCAGCGGAGAGTCGGAGGGTGAATTCAGTGAGATGACCGTGGCCCGCGAAGTCGAGGACGTGGAGGCCGCCTTCGAGTACGTGCGCGGCCTGCCCCTGATCGACCCCGAACGGGTGATGCTCCTGGGCTTCTCGATGGGCGGGCTCGTCGCAGCCCTCGCCGCCGAGCGGGTGCGGCCCCACCGCCTCGCCCTGTGGGCGCCCGCCCTGCCGGAATTGTGGCTCTCCTACCTGCGCGGGGGCTTCGCGCCTCCCGTCATCCTCGACCACGGCGGCTGGCCCCTGAGCCGCGAGTTCCTGCTGGAGATGCCGCGCATGAAACCGCTGGAGGCCGCCGCGCGCTGGAGTGGCGTGGCCCGGGTCTTTCACGGCGACGCCGACCCAGTCGTGCCCCCTGTCCACGGGGTCCGTTATGCCCAGGCCCTCGGCTGTGACGCCATCGCCATTCCCGGTGCCAACCACACCTTCGATTCGCTGGAAGCGGTCGAGATGCTGTACCGGGAAACGGCGCGGTTTTTGACGGGGGGGTAGGGGCGTTCGAGTTCCACGGCTGGTTCGCGGTCCGGGACTCGGCGTATGAGCCTGACGACCAGGGGATGTGGGGCATCGTCTCGCGCCTTCGGGAATGCATCAGACGACTGGAGTGGGAGGGGAACCTTTCGGCAGAGGTCCGCCCCATGAATGGAACGTATTTTCTGTTCCTGCACGGCAACAAGAACCGGAGGGGCATTGTCGGCGCGGAACTGGACGAATTGCTCCTGGCCGTGGGGGAAGACGCCCCGGGCTCCTACGGAGTGATGTACTGGCGCGACCCGGAGGAGGGCAACAACGATTTCAAGGTCCGCGTCATGACCCGGGGTCGTCTCGCTGACCACTCGGACCCGTTCCTGTCTCCGATCATCCCGACCATCGAGGACTAGTGGCTGCCAGAACCGGAGTAAGGAATTAGAGCAACCCTCCTCAGGGCCGCGTATCCAAACCCGTTCCGAACTGCTGGTTCATGAACACGGCGAGTTCTCGGGCGAAGCGCTGGTGCGCGAAGTTGCTCGGATGCACGCCGTCGAGGCTGAAGGACCGCCCGAAGGGGGAGGCCGCCGTGGGGATCAGGGGCCACCCCGGCAGCATATCGAGCACGCGGGTCACGTCGAAGACGGGCACACCCCGGGCGTCGGCGATCTCGCGGATGGCGGCGTTGTACCCATCCACGATGCCCTGGGCCTGCCGGTACTCGGCGGCGGTCAACGCCTCGGGGGCATTGCAGGACAGGGGGGACTCCTTGCTCGCCCGGGCCACCACCACGCTGCCGAAATACACGTCCTGACCCCGGCAACTGTCGTCCACCACTCCGGCCAGGCGAAGCTGGCGCACCGGGATCAGCGCGGGCACCCGCGTCACGTCCGGCACGGTCATCACCACGAGGTGCTGAACACCCCCGGCCAGCAACCGGTCCACCAGGGTCGTGTAGTCGGCGCGGAAGCGGTCCAGTGGCGTGGCCTGATCGGGCCGTCCGCGCAGGGTGGGCAGCAGAACGTCGTTGTTGCCGATCCAGACGGTGACGAACAGCGGTTTGCGGGCCAGCGCTGCCTGGAGCTGGGTGGTGCCCGGCCCCAGGATCGCCCGGTAGAGGTCGGCGTCGTACAGTTGTGGGTCCGGGTCGGTGACCTGGGTGTCGGTGCTGTTCAGCACGTCGCTGACCTTCGCGCCGGGCACCGCGACCACGGGCGACACGATGCCCGGCTGACGCAGCGTGCAGTTCTTCTCTCCCTTCACGCCCACCGGGGGAGGACAGCCGGGGTCCTGCACCTCCGGCATGGGCACGTCCAGCCTCGCCCGCTCGCCCAGCCGGTGCGGGTACGCCGCCCGCTGCGACTCCGCCTTCAGCCCGCCCGACTGGAACCCAGCGGTGATGCTGTCCCCCAGGGCGACGTAGCGGGTAAACGGCGTGGCGTCCGGGCGCGGGGTGTGCGCCGTCCGCATGGGGGCGCAGGCACCGAGCAGCAGCAGGGCGAGGGGCAGGATTCGCTTCATGGGACCACCTTTCGGGGAGAGGCCGTGAACTGCTGCGGAAGAGCTTCCCCTGAGTTCACACCTGTTTCCGGGGGCTGGAATGTGTGTTTACTCCCTGACCGAGGAGCATCGGCAGGCGCCGCCACTCGCCCCCCTTACGACCATCCGATCGTCTCCCGCTGTTGCTGTTCATCGTTTGTGACGGGGGGCCGTTACAGTAGAGCCGACATGAACAAGGAGTATTCGAGCGCCGCGGAGGCGCTGCAAGACGTGGTGCAGGACGGACAGACGGTGGCCGTGGGGGGCTTCGGCCTGTGCGGCATTCCCGAACAGCTCATCCTCGCGCTGAGAGACAGCGGGGTGAAGGACCTCACCGCCGTGAGCAACAACGCGGGCGTGGACGGCTGGGGCCTGGGTCTGCTCCTCCAGACCCGCCAGATTCGGAAGATGATTTCTTCCTACGTCGGCGAGAACAAGGAGTTCGAGCGCCAGTACCTCGCCGGAGAACTGGAACTTGAATTCACGCCGCAGGGCACCCTGGCCGAGCGGATGCGGGCAGGTGGCGCGGGAATTCCCGGCTTCTACACGAAAACGGGCGTGGGCACCCTGGTCGCCGAGGGCAAGGAGCACAAGGACTTCGACGGCGAGACCTACATCATGGAGCGTGGCATTCGGGCGGACGTGGCGCTGGTCAAGGCGTGGAAGGCCGACCGCGCGGGCAACCTCGTGTACCGCAAGACGGCGCAGAACTTCAACCCGCTCGCCGCCACCTGTGGCCGGGTGACCGTCGCCGAGGTGGAGGAAATCGTGGAGATCGGCGAACTCGACCCCGACCAGATCGACACGCCGGGCATCTACGTGCAGCGCGTCGTGCTCAACCCGCAGCCCGAGAAGCGCATCGAGCAGCGCACCGTTCGGAAGGTGGAGGCGGGAGCCTCATCCGCCGCCGGAGAGGAGGTCTGAGTCATGCCCTGGAGTCGAGATGAGATGGCCCGCCGCGCCGCGCAGGAATTGCGGGACGGCTACTACGTGAACTTGGGCATCGGCCTGCCCACCCTGGTCGCCAACCACATCCCCGAGGGCGTCTCGGTATGGCTGCAATCGGAGAACGGCCTGCTGGGCATCGGCCCCTTTCCCACCGAGGACGAGGTGGACCCCGACCTGATCAACGCGGGCAAGCAGACGGTGACGGCCCTGCCCGGCGCGAGCTTCTTCTCCAGCGCCGAGAGCTTCGCCATGATCCGCGGCGGACACGTGAACCTCGCCATCCTGGGCGCGATGCAGGTGTCGGAGAAGGGCGACCTGGCGAACTGGATGATCCCCGGCAAGATGGTCAAGGGCATGGGCGGCGCGATGGACCTTGTGGCGGGCGTGCAGCGCGTCGTCGTGCTGATGGAGCATGTGGCGAAGGGGGACGCGCACAAGATCCTCCACGAATGCACCCTGCCGCTCACCGGCCAGCGCGTGGTGGACCGCATCATCACCGACCTCGGCGTGCTGGACGTGACGCCGGACGGCCTGAAGCTCGTCGAACTCGCGCCCGGAGTCTCGCTGGACGAAGTGCGGGCGAAGACGGGAGCGGAGATTCAGAGCTGAACTGGGCAGGGGGTGCTGAACAAGAGGCTGATCGTCCAGCGCCCCCCTCCTGCTAGGACAGGGCTCGCACCTCCGCCAGCACCGGCCCGTCCGGCTTGAGGGTCACGCCCGCGACCAGGCTGGCGGGACCGCCGCCCGGCACGTCCAGCGTGTACTCCCTCAGCACCAGCGCGGCGATAAGGGCCGCCTCCAGCAGGGCGAGGTGGTTGCCGATGCACATGCGTGCCCCCGCCCCGAAGGGCATGAAGGCGTCGGGCGTGCGCTCGCCCCGGAGCCATCGCTCGGGCTGGAAGGCGTCCGGCTGCGGCCAGTACCGGGCGTTGCGTTGCAGCAGGAAGATGTTCACGCTGACGTTCGTCCCCTCGGCCAGGGGCACGCCCGCGACCGTCACGGGCTGGGTTGCCTGCCGGGGCACCAGCCAGGCGGGCGGGTACAGGCGCAGCGTCTCCTGGATGCAGGCGTTCAGGTAGGGGAGATGGCGGGTGTCGGCGGCGGTGGGCGTACGGTCCCCCAGCACCTCCCGCACCTCCGCCTGTGCCCGCTCCCGCGCCTCCGGGTGACGCGAAAGGCTGAGGAACAGGAAGGTGAGGAGCGTGGCCGTCGTCTCGTGCCCCGCAAGGAAGAGGGTCATCACCTCGTCGCGCAGCTCGGCGTCGGTCAGGCCACCCCCGCCCTCCTCGTCGCGGGCGGCGAGCAGCATTCCCAGCAGGTCCCGCCCCTCCCCGCCCGCCGCGCGGCGCTCACGGATGATGCGGTTTACGATGCCGTCGAGCGCCCGCTCGGCCGCCTTTTCCCGAAAGCGGGCGGGCGTCGGCAGATCCCAGTCCACCACCGACCGCACCCGGTTCGTCGTGCTTTCCAACAGGGGCGGCAACTCGCGCTCAACCACCCGCAGGTCCTCCTCGGCCAGCGCTGTGCCGAACAGGACCGCCGCGACTGCGCGCAGGGTGACGTGCAGCATCTCGGAGGCGACGCTGACCGGTTCCCCCGACCGCGCCGCCTCGTTCAGCCGCTCCAGCAGCGGATCGGTCGCCCGCACGATGTCCTCCGCCATGCTCTCCAAGGCCGACCGGTGGAAGGCGGGCTGCATCAGGCGGCGGTGCCTGCGCCAGACCTCGCCCTCCGAGGTGAGGAGGCCGGTGCCCAGGAACGGCTCCATCTTCTGGATGCCGCGCCCCTTGCGGAAGCTGGCGGCCTTGGTCACGAGCACCTCGCGGGCAGCGCCGGGCTCCGCCACGGCCAGCACCTCGCGCGGGCCGAAGCGAATGGGGAACACGTCCCCGTAGGCGGCGCGGGTGTGCCGCAGGAACCCGAGGGCATCCCGCCGCAGCTCGGACAGGTGGCCGAGCAGGGGGTGTCCGCGTGGGCCGTCCGGCCAACCTGAACTCTGGGTCATGTCGGCATTATCGCGTGGGAACTGGGCCGGGCGTCCATCTATGCTGGGCTGCCCGTCCCCCTCACACCCCTAACGACCGTTTGTTAGACTGGGACTACAGATGACCCAGCCTGACACCCGCGCCCCGGCGCCCTCCAATGGCAAGGTCCCTCCCCAGGATGCCTGGGCGGACGCCCTCGCGCGCCTCGCCGCCGATCAGGCCCGTGTGCGGGCGGGTGGAGGCCCCAAGGCCCAGCAGCGCCAGCACGAGAAACAACGCCTGACGGCCCGTGAGCGCGTTGGCCGCCTGATCGACCCCAGCAGCGTGTTCGACGAGCTGATGACCTTCGCCGGGTACGGCATGTACGAGGACGTGGGCGGCTGCCCCAGCGGCGGCACGGTCACCGGTGTCGGCACCATCGCGGGCCGCCCGTGGATGATCATCGCCAACGACGCGACGGTGAAGGCGGGGGCGTTCTTCCCGATCACGGCCAAGAAGGTGATCCGGGCGCAGACCATCGCGCTCGAAAATCGGCTGCCCGTGGTGTACCTGGTGGACTCGGCGGGCGTGTACCTGCCCATGCAGGACGAGATTTTCCCGGACCAGGATGACTTCGGGCGGGTGTTCTACCTCAACGCCCGGATGAGCGCGAAGGGGATTCCGCAGATTGCCGCGATCATGGGGAACTGCGTGGCGGGCGGCGCCTATCTCCCCGTCATGTGCGACACGCTGATCATGACCGAGGGCTCGGGCCTGTACCTCGCGGGTCCCGCCCTCGTGAAGGCCGCCATCGGGCAGGTTGTGGACTCGGAGGAGTTGGGCGGCGCGGCCATGCACGCCGGGATTGCCGGAACGGTGGACTACCGCGAGCCCGACGACGAGGCGGCGCTGCGGCGGATTCGCGCGCTCGCGGACCTCTACGCACCGGGAGAGGTGGCGCCCTGGGCCAGACGCCGGGCGGAGGTGCGCGAGCCGGAGAGCCGCGACCTCACCGAACTCGTCGGCTTTGACGGCGCCAAGACGTACGACGTGCGCGACCTCATCACCGCCCTGACCGACGGCGGCGAGTTCCACGAGTTCAAGGCCGAGTACGGCGAGACGCTGGTGTGTGGCTTCGGGCGGGTGGGCGGTTACCCGGTGGGCTTCGTGGCGAACCAGCGGACGGTCATCAAGAAGAAGCTCAAGAGTGGCGGCGAGCCCGGCCTGCGCACCCGCATCGAGGTCGGCGGCGTGATCTACGGCGACTCCGCCGACAAGGCCGCCCGCTTCATCCTCGACGCCAATCAAGCGGGCGTGCCGCTGGTGTTCCTGAGTGACGTGACCGGCTTTATGGTGGGCCGCGACTCCGAGCAGGAGGGCATCATCCGCCGGGGCGCGAAGCTGGTGAATGCCGTGTCGAACTCCGTTGTCCCGAAAATCACCATCATCACGGGTGGGTCGTTCGGCGCGGGCAACTACGCCATGAACGGCAAGGCGTACGCGCCGCGCTTCCTCTTCGCCTGGCCCAGCGCCAAGTACGCCGTCATGAGCGGCAACGCGGCGGCCAAGACGCTGCTCGATATCCAGGTTGCGGCCCTCAAGCGGCAGGGCCACCCCCCCGACGACGAGGAACTTGCCCGCCTGTACGAGGAGGTCAAGGCCAAGTACGACACCGAACTCGACCCCCGCTACGCCGCCGCCCGCCTTTGGGTGGACGAGATCATTCCCCCGAATGACACCCGTGACCGCCTGATTCGCGCCCTGGAAGCCTGCGCGCAGAACCCCGAGCAGGAGGAGTTCCGCGTGGGCGTGTTCCAGGTGTAGTGCCTGTAATCCCTCTCCCCTCGTGGGAGAGGGCCGGGGTGAGGGGGCGTGTGAGCCACTCAAGCTGTTTCAAGACGCCCTGCCACCCATTCAAACCCCGCCGGGAGGGCGCGACGGTTCACCCCCACCCGGCCTCCCCCCTCAAGAGGGAGGAGAAAAAAGCCCTCAATTCCCCTTCTCCAGGAGGCTCCCCATGACCAGCACCCTTGACCGTCCCGTCAGCCCCAACGTCTCTCCCATGAACGACGACCAGCGCGCGATCGTCGGCGCCCTCAAGAGCTTCCTGAAGAACCGGGTGGAGCCGGGGGCTGCCGAGCGTGACCAGACGGGCGAATTTCCCTTCGAGATCGTCCGCGAACTCGGCGAGATGGGCATTATGGGCGCCCAGACGCCCGAGGAGTACGGCGGGGCGGGGCTCGACACCGCCACCTTTGCCATGATCATCGAGGAGGTTGCGGCGGTGGACGGCTCGCTGTGCCTCACCGTCGCCTCGCACAACTCGCTGTGCCAGGGGCACATCCTGGTCGGCGGCACGGAGGAGCAGAAGCGTAAGTTCCTCCCCGACCTGGCCTCCGCCAGGAAGCTGGGGGCGTGGGGCCTGACCGAGCCGGGCAGCGGCTCCGACAGCGGCGGCCTTCAGACGCGGGCGGTGGAGCAGCCGAACGGGTCGTGGATTCTCAACGGCTCCAAGAACTTCATCACCCAGGGCAGTGTGGGCGGCACCTACGTCATCCTCGCGCGCACCGATCCGCCCCGCCCCGGCAAGGGCAAGAACGACGGCATCAGCGCCTTCGTCTTCAACCGCGACGAGGTGACGGGTTTCTCCATCGGCCGCAAGGAGGACAAGCTGGGCCTGCGGAGCAGCGACACGGCGCAGCTCATCTTCGAGGACATCCACCTCCCCGCCGACGCGCTGCTGGGCGAGCGTGGCAACGCCTTCAAGGACGTGATGCGGGTGCTGGACGGTGGCCGTGTCGGAATCGCGGCGATGGGATTGGGGCTGGGCCGTGCCGCTTTCGAGTACGCCTCGAAGTACACCCTGGAGCGCGAGCAGTTCGGCAAGCCCATCGCCCACAACCAGGACATCGCCTTCCGCCTGGCCGACCTGGACACCCAGCTTGAGGCCGCCCGCCTGCTGATCCGCAAGGCCGCCGACCTCAAGGACGCGGGGCAGAACTTCACCGTGGCCGTCGCCCGCGCCAAGTTGTTCGCCACGACGGCCGGAGTCCACGCCTGTGACGAGGCGATCCAGATGCTCGGCGGCTACGGCTACATCAAGGAATACCCCGTTGAGCGCTTCTGGCGCGACAACCGCCTGACCCGCATCGGGGAAGGAACGGACGAGGTGCAGCGCCTGGTCATCAGCCGCGACGTGATGAAGCGGTTCGCGGAGTAAGAAGCAAAGGGAAGGGGGCGGGGCGATGGAGGGTGCCCCGCCCCCTTCCGTTTCTCCAACCTCCACAAGAGTTCAAAAGGGCGAAAGCTGTGGCTTCTCAAAACCCTCTCCTGTGAACGGCCGATTCCTGCACGTGCCTCGCTCTCGCATGGCCTTCACCCCGCCTTGCTCGCGCAGCGAGACGGTGGGCTGGTGACTGAGAGAACAGCAAGATCAAACAGTGCGGGCTGAGAAGAGCGACCACGGGCGCGATGGGTAGGAACCTTGCCTGGCGCAGTGACAAGCTCCCCTGCTCCCTGGGGAGGTAGGGGCTGGGGGTGTGGGCAAATTGACCCAAGACGCCCTGCCTCTCAAACTCCGTTTCCAATGGAGCCGCCTCCCAACGCCCTCCCAAAGAGAACTCGGCATAACTCTTCAAATAGATTTGCAGGAACAGTTTTCCAACTGCGGTTTAAGACGCCTCGTCGCGCCCCTGAGAAGCCCGCCGCGCCTCCATGATTGCCTCCCGGTGCTGCTCGGCCCACAGCCAGACCCCACAGAAGGCGGCGCTCAGGCTCCGGCCCATGTCGGTAAGTTCGTACTCCACCCGGGGCGGAATTACCGGGTACACGGTGCGGACCACCAGCCCGTCCGCCTCCATCTGGCGCACGGTCTTGGTCAGCATCTTCTGGCTGATGTCCCCCACGAGCTCACCCAGGCGTGTGAAGCGCAAGCGTCCGTGCTCCTCCAGGGTCTCCAGAATGAGCATCGTCCATTTATCGGCCACCCTCCCGATGATCTCCCGGACGAGGGCGTCCAACTCGGGATCGGCCTGCTCGGGCCGGGTGCTGTGGTCCTCCTTTATGCCGTACATCACGTCACTCTCCTTCGATTCAGTATGGCACTTTCGGGTGCCTACTTCCCTTTAGTAAGTGGAGGACCTATCCTCCCAGTCAGGAGGAACACTATGCAAGTGAGCGGCAATACCATCCTGATTACGGGCGGGGGTTCTGGGATTGGACGGGCGCTGGCCGAGGCGTTTCATGGCCGCGGTAATCAGGTCGTCATCGCGGGGCGCCGCCAGCAGGTGCTCGATGAAGTCACGGCGGCCAATCCCGGTATGGAATCGGCGGTCCTCGATATCGAAGACGCGGACGCGATACGCGATTTCGCGGAACAACTCAAGCTGGACCACCCGGCCCTGAACGTGGTCATCCACAACGCGGGCATCATGCGCGCCGAGGCCATTCAGGACAGCTCACTGGATGATGCCGAGGCGACAGTGGCGACGAATCTGCTGGGTCCCATTCGCCTGACCGCGGCGCTGCTGCCGCACCTTCTGGCCCAGCCGCACGCGGCGATCATCACTGTCTCGTCCGGGCTCGCGTTTCTGCCGCTGGCGGCGACCCCGACCTACAGCGCGACGAAAGCCGCCGTCCACTCCTACACGCAATCGCTGCGCCATCAGCTCAGGGACACGTCCGTCCAGGTGATCGAACTGATCCCGCCCTACGTGCAGACGGAATTGATGGGACCCGGGCAGGCAAGTGATCCTAACGCCATGCCCCTGAGGGATTTTATCGACGAGGTGATGGCAATCCTCGATTCCTCTCCCGACGCGACCGAGATTCTGGTGGAGCGGGTCAGGCCGCTGCGCTTTGCCGAAGCGGGGGGGAATTACCCGGCCTTTTTCCGGCAGTTCAACGACGCCAGCTCGACCCATTGAGGGCCTGCGGACGGGGCCGCCCCACCCGACGAGAAGGCCGAAGCTCTAGTATTTCCCCACCCGCTCCACCAGCAGCGCGAAAAAGCCGTCCGCGTCCACATCGGTCATCACCTCGGCGTTGGGGGCCTTGCCGGTCACGCCCCA
Organism: Deinococcus apachensis DSM 19763; assembly: GCF_000381345.1. Classification (NCBI taxonomy): domain Bacteria; kingdom Thermotogati; phylum Deinococcota; class Deinococci; order Deinococcales; family Deinococcaceae; genus Deinococcus; species Deinococcus apachensis. The sequence continues at coordinate 37,961 of NZ_KB906399.1, forward strand.
CACGTCCGCGACAGTGCGCCCCCGGCTGGGGCCTTCCGTCAGGTCGATCTCCACGTGCATGGGGGGTGTCCTGAAGAGTTCGGGGCGCAGCAGCCAGGCCACGGTGAGGGGGTCGTGCAGGGCTCCACCCTCCCAGCCGTAGCGCACGCGGTGGTGCTCGGCGAAGAACTCCAGCAGCACGGCTACGAACTCGCCGACCTCGGTGCCCAGGGCGCGAAAGGCCGCCACACGGGCCGGGTGTGCGATGGCCTGATGCGAGGCGTTCAGGCCGATCATGGTGAGGGGCACGCCGGAGGTGAAGACGATGTGGGCGGCGTGGGGGTCGGCCAGGGCGTTGAACTCGGCAGCGGGCGTCCAGTTGCCGGTGTCGGTGGAGCCTCCCATCCAGACGACCCGCCGGATCAGCGGCGCGATATCGGGGGCGAGGCGCAGGGCCAGGGCGACATTGGTGAGCGGGCCGGTGGGCACCAGCGTCACGTCGCCCGGATGCTCGCGCACGGCCCGGATCAGGAAGTGGACGGCATGTTCGTCCTCCAGACCACGGCTCGGCGTGGGCAGGTGCGGGCCGTCGAGCCCGCTCTCCCCATGCACGAGTTCAGCGCTGATGGGCGGCACGACAAGCGGGCGGCCCGCGCCCCGATGGACCGGCACGTTCGCCCCGGCGAGTTCGCGCACGATCAGCGCGTTACGGGTGGTGCGGTTGAGTCCCACGTTGCCGAACACGGTGGTCAGGCCCAGCACTCGCAGTTCCGGGCTTGCCAAGGCAAGCAGAAAGTTCACGGCGTCGTCGTGGCCGGGGTCGCCGTCAAGGATGACGTTCATAGGCATGGCGGGTATTGTTTCATCCCTTAACTGGCCTGGATAAATTGACCGTAAGCTTTGTGCCATCCGCGTCAGGAAGAGGCCACTACACTGGAGTCATGAAGGGCCTGCGTGAGTTCATAGACTGGCTGCGGGAGGCGCTCAAGGGCGCGCCCCAACCCCAGCCGGTGCCCATTCCCGTCCGCGTGCGCGACCGTCGCTGACCGGGCCACCTCCTCCACCTTTTCCCGTCCACCCCGCCCGGGTGGGCGTTTTTCTGGCGTCTCCGGCGAAAAGGCAGCCCAACTCCTCCACCATACCCCTGCGCGTGAGGGTTCGCTGTGGACCATTCGCCTGACTTTCACCTGACGTGGACCCTAGAGTGAACTCCCGGGCCCAACTCCCCTGAGCTCTGGCCCCGGAGAAACGGAAAGAGGTGAAGCCGTGCATATTTATCAGCTGTCAGGCCGGAACGTGGACGTCACCGATGCGATGCGCGATTACGTGGAGGAGAAGCTCACGCGCCTGGACCGCTTCAGCGACCAGATTACCGACGCGCGCGTGATTCTGACCGTCCGGGACGTGCGCGACGCCGGGCGGCGCAACCGCGTCGAGGTCCAGCTCAATGTGCCCAACGGCATCATCCGGGCCGAGGAACACCACGCAGACATGTACGCGGCAATCGACCGCGTCTCCGACGTGCTGGAGCGCCAGCTTCGCAAGTTCAAGACCCGTTACCTCAAGCACCGCCAGGACGCCGCGCCCCAGCCCGAGGTGGGCCTGGCGGAGGCGGACGTGAATGCCGGGGTGGACGACGAGGTGACCGAGTTCCGCCCCGAAATCGTGCGCCAGAAGCGCTTCAGCCTGCGCCCCATGAGCCCCGAGGACGCCGTGACCCAGATGGAGGCCCTGGGCCACGACTTCTACGTCTTCAAGAACATGGACACGAACAGTTGCGCGGTGGTGTACCGCAGGCGCGACGGGAACTACGGCCTGATCGAGCCAAGCTGAGGGAGGCCGCGGGGGTGGGGGGGCACTGTCCCCCTCACCCTCACGTCTTTCTCATGCATTGGGACGCCTGTCCCCCGGCATCTGCTACGCTGGGGCGTTCATGATCGCGCACGTGATCAATCCCGGATCGAGCAGCGTGAAACTCGCCTGCGCCGACCTCCAGCCCAGCGAGAATCCGGCCCTGCCCGGCCAACTGCGCCTGAGCCTGACCCGCGCCGAGGTGCCTCTGGAGGGGCCTCCGGGCGAGCAGGACATCAGCGCCCTGACCCGCGCGGTGCTGGACATGACCGCGGGCTGGCCTGCCCCGGACGCCGTCGTGGCCCGGGGGGGCTGGCTGGGGCGGGTGGCGGCGGGCACTTACCGGGTCACGCCGGAACTCGCGCGCTATGCGGCTGACGAGGACCGCGACGGCCTGGGCAGCGTCCTTGCCCTGGGGGTGGGGGAGGCGCGGGGGGTGCCCGCCTTCGTGGTGGACCCCCAGAGCGTGAACGAACTGCTTCCCGAGGCGCGGGTGACCGGGGTGCGGGGGGTGACGCGAGAGGCCCGCTTCCACGCGCTTAATGCCCGCGTGGTCGCTCGCCGCGCCGCGCACGAAGTCGGCCTGCGGCTCCAGGACGCCCGGGTGGTCGTCGCGCATTTGGGGGCCACGACCAGCGTCACGGCCTTCGACCGGGGCCGCGCCATCGACACCAGCGGCATGGGGCCCGACGGTGGGCCGCTGGGGGCCCGCCAAGCCGGGCCGCTGCCCACCACCACCCTGCTGCGGCTGGCCGGGGAACACCCCCGCACCGAGCTGCTCCGGTCTCTCGCCGCCGAGAGCGGTTTCCTGGCCCTGACCAGCAGCGCGAACCTGAGGGAACTGGAGGCGCGCGAGGAGAGCGACCCGGCCGTGCAGGCCGCCGCCGCCGCCTTCGTCCACCAGGCGTGCAAGGCCATCGGGGAGCAGTGCGGGGCGCTGCCGGGCCGACCGGACGCGCTGGCAATCACCGGGGGGGCAGCCCACTGGGAGGCCGTGGTGGACCGCATTGAGCGGCGCCTCGGCTGGATCGCCCCCGTGATCATCGTCCCCGGTGAGCTGGAACTTGAGGCGCTGGCGGAGGGCGCGGGCCGGGTGCTGCTGGGCCTGGAGGCGCCCCGGGACTGGACGCCCCCCGTCCCTGACCCGGACGGAAGCCGCTAGCGTGGCCCGCCGCCGCCCGCCTCGCCCGGCCCCCGAACCCATCCGCGCGACGAGCATGTGGCGGGTAGATCAGGTGTTCCTCGCCCGGCGCGGCCAGCGCATTGAGGTCACCTGCTCGCTGGTGAACGACCGCGGCGGCCTGCGAAACCTCAGCGTGGTGGCCCCCACCGACGACCCCCCGGAGGCCCTGCGCCACGCCGCGCGCTTCATCGCCGGAAGGGGCAATGTTTCCAGCGCCCGGCAGGCCCGGGTGCGCTGGGCGCGCGAGCAGACCACCACCCTGCAAGACGAGCTGATCCGCGACCGCGCCCTGGAGGACGACTTTCAGGACGCCTTCGAGGACACCATGCAGGAGGTGCGCGACCGGATGAGGTAGGAACAGCCGTCGGTGCCCCGCCGTGCAGGTGATCCTGGACTAAGGCGCGGCATTTCCGGCGGGGAAGAGAAGACCCGCTTCCCTGTGGGCCGACGCGCTGGCAGAGCTTTCCCTCCACAACCAAAGAAAAAGCCCCACCGGATGGTGGGGTTCTGTGGTTGCAGGGACAGGATTTGAACCTGTGACCTCCGGGTTATGAGCCCGACGAGCTACCAGACTGCTCTACCCTGCGTTACCTCTTGCTTGCGCGCCTTTTTTGGCGCTCAGGAATAGTAGCGCGGGTTCAAAAATATGTCAACTGCCGCTCCGGTGAGCGATGCGGCGCTAGGCTGGGGCCGTGACGGAGACCAGCCCGGAGAGCATTCAGGGGCGCAAGCTCCGCCATATCGAGGCCTGCCTGCTGCCGGAAAGCCAATATGCGGGCGTGACGACCGGCTTGGAGCGGGTGCCTTGGCCCTACCGGGCGCTCCCGAACCTTGATCTGGAAGACGTGAGCCTGGAGACGGCCTTCCTGGACCGGACGCTGGCGGCCCCCGTGCTCATCGGAGCGATGACAGGCGGGGCGCAGCGGTCGGCCGTCATCAACCGGAACCTCGCCATTGCCGCGCAGAGGCTGGGGGTCGGCCTGATGTTGGGTTCGCAGCGGGTGATGCTGGAGCGCCCCAGTACGGCCGCCAGCTTCCAGGTGCGCGAACTGGCGCCCGATGTGCTGCTGGTCGGGAACCTCGGGGCGGCGCAGTTCGGGCTGGGCTATGGCGCCGGGGAGGCGGAGCGGGCAGTGCGCGGGGTGGGCGCGGACGCCCTGGCGATCCATGTGAATCCGCTCCAGGAGGCCATGCAATCGGGGGGCGACACCCGTTGGGCCGGTCTGGCTGCGCGGCTCGCCGAGGTCGTCCCCGCCTTGCCCTTCCCGGTGATCCTCAAGGAGGTGGGGCACGGGCTGGACGGGGCGACCATTCGGGCTGTGGCGGGGGCGGGCTTCGCGGCGCTCGACGTGGCGGGGGCGGGTGGCACGAGTTGGGCGCGGGTGGAACAGCTCGTCCGGTACGGCGAGGTCCTCATGCCCGACCTGTGTGAGGTGGGCGTTCCGACCGCCCAGGCCCTGGTGGACGCCCGCCGCGCAGCGCCTGGTACGCCCCTGATCGCGTCCGGTGGCATCCGCACCGGTCTGGACGCGGCCCGTGCCCTGGCCCTCGGCGCGCGGGTTGTCGCGCTCGCCCGGCCCCTGCTCGAACCCGCGTTGGAGAGCGCCGAGGCGGTGGAAGCCTGGCTCTCCCGTTTCATTCACGAGTTGCGGATTGCCCTGTTCGTCGGGGGATATTCGGGTGTCGGGGCGGCCAGGGGAACGGCGAGCCCGGCGCGTTGAGGAGGAACGGACCCGGGCCTCAGCGCCGCGCCTCCACCCCCAGCAACTGCGCCCCCAGGCTGCCGTAACTCACCTCGTCGGCGGGGGGGTGGGTCAGGCCCGCGCGGGCGTCGCGCAGCAGGCGTTCCAACGGCAGCGCGGGCGTGAGGGCCGCTCCCCCCGCCGTCCGGACGGCGAGGTCGGTGGCACTCACCGCGGCGTTCGTGGCGTAGGCCTTGGCGACGGCCAGGGCGGGAACGGCTTCGTTGGTCGGCGCGTCGTCCCAGCCCCGCGCGGCCTCCAGGAGAAGGGCGCGGGCCGCCCGCAACTCGCCCGCGATGCGCCCCACGTTCTCCTGCACTCGCGGCAGGGTGGCGATGGGGGCACCCAAAGCGGTCGGCACCCGTTCCCGGGCGTAACCCACCAGGGCACCCAGCGCCGCGAAGCCCACGCCCAGGTACGTCGCCGCGATGGCCGTCCAGAACCACGCGCTGCTCGCCGGATGCCCCGGTACGGGTGGGGCGAGGAGGTCGCCGGGCACGTGGACCCCCGCGAACGTCACGTCATGGCTGCCGCTGCCGCGCAGGGCGAGGGCCCCGGTCCAGGTGGGCTCGATCCCCACGCCGGGGGCGTGCATGTCCACGAGCAGCCGGACGACCTCGCCCCCCGGGGTAGCCGCGCTCACCACGGCGAGGTCGAGGGCGCGCGCCCCCGTCGCCCAGGTCTTGCGCCCGGTCAGGTGCCAGCCGTCCCCCTCCGGCACGGCAGTCGTGCGGGGCAGGCCGCCGCGCGAGGGGCTGCCGAGTTCCGGCTCGCTCGCCAGGGCGTTCACCAACCGCCCCTCCACACTCGCCCGCGCGAGGGCTGCGAGCATTGGCCCAGGCAACGTGCCCCCCTGAAAGGCCGCGCCGACCACGTGGGTGTGCATCGCCAGCACCAGGGCGAGTGCGGCGTTCGCCTGGCCGAGCGTGAGTTGCGCCGCCGCGTACTCCTCCAGGGTGGCGCCCAGGCCTCCCCGCTTCCGCGGGAGGGTCAGCCGGGTGTACCCGCTCGCCCGCAGGGCCGCCGCCGCCGCCGGGGTCACGTCCTGCGCGGCCTCGCAGGCCTCCGCGTGGGAGCGGATGGCCCGGGCCGCGCGGTCAGTCACGTCTTGCAGGGTGGGGGAGAGGACGTGCGTCACGCCCGGCAGGGTAGCGTCTGCACCCGGCCCCGCCTATGTCAGCGCGGACAGTTCAGGCCGGGTGAGGTGCCGCGCCGTCCAGCTCGCCGCACTTCCAAGAGGCGAAGGTGCAGGCGAGCCGCGGCGCCTCCCGCGCCCCAAGACCCCCGCAATAGGCGCGGACAAACGCGGCCAGGAGCGCGTCTCCCGCCCCGTCGGTGCTGACGACCGGCCGCGTGGGCACGGCGGGCTGGTGCCAGGGCAACCGCCCCCGCTTCGAGAGCAGCGCTCCGCCCCCAGCCCGATCACAACGAGTTCCGGGTCCCAGGCCCCGCGGTAGGCCCGTAACGTGTCCGGCGGGGGGCAGCGAGAGGTTTGCCCCGCTCAGGGGTAGGTCCAGGCGTCGCCTGGAGGTCGGTGACGACTGGAACGCCCACGGCCTGCGCGAGGGGAAGCAGTTCGCGGGTCCACGTGGCGTTGGTGAGAACGGCGACCTGGGCTTCCGCCAGCGCATCTTGAGAGAGCGGGATGGGAGCCGCCCGCTCTGGCAGGCCCTTCAGGTCGCGGTAAATCTGCCGGACACCCTCGGGCGCGCTCAGCACCAGCGAGAGCGGCGTGGCGGGCGCGAGCACGGGGTGGAGCTGGATTCCCGCTCTCCCCGCCGTCTCCCGAATGACCTTTCCCGCCGGGTCGTCTTCCAGGAAGGCCAGCCGCCGCACCTCCGCCCCCAGCCGTGTCAGGGCGTTCGCCACGTTGAGCCCCACCCCGGACACCCCGAGCGTCAGGGCACCGGGATACTCCGCGCGCTCGACGGCGGGCAGCGTCGGCGAGGAGGCCGCGAAGCCCGGTTCCAGATTGACATTCCCGCGGACCACGGCCCGTAGCGGGGAGGAGGACCTGGCCAGTGTACCCCCCTCCCGGATTCGCTTGAAACAGAATATAATATTGTCACTATGTCTAAGGCCTCACGAGATTCCGCACGTGCCGTCATCCAGGCCCGCTTTCGGGAGAGCGTGGACCGCGACGTCAGCGGCCTCGCCGCCGGGCAGTGCCAGGAGGGCGGGCTGTCCGCCCCCGACGGAACTCCCGCCCATATCCTCTGTCTGGGGAGCCACCCGGCCGTCACGGGGCTGATCTGGGAGGACTTCCACCCGAACTGGGAGGAGGTCGTGTACGTGTACGACGGTACCCGCACCGAGCTGACCCGTTACCTCAACGCCAAGCTGCACCTGACGGTCACGCTCGCCGCCGCCGGGCACGAGAACACTCCCGGCGTCCAGGCCGCCCTGCTCGCCGCGCGGCAGGCCCTGTACGCCCTGTGGATCGCCTGGGCGGGGTACCAGGCCACCACGACCGACGCCCTGGCCCACGCCGTCACCGAATTCGAGGACGTGCGCTGAGGGGAGGGCTGACCCCGTCAGTCCTTTGCCCGCAGGCCGAACAGCAACATATCCAGCACCGCCTCGGGCAGGTCGGCCGTGACCCCCTGAGGAACCTCCGCCAACCCGGAAAGCACGCTCAGAAACGTCCAGCCGCTCACCGCCGTATCGTGCGGCCGAAGTTCGCCCCGCTCAACCCCCACGCGCAGCACCTGCTCGACGCGCGCGAACAACGAGCGGGCGAAGAAGAACTGCACCCGGGCCCGGTGCGGGTCGGGTAATTCGAGGGCGGCGCGGCGCAACACCTCGTGCCCCTGCAGGTTGGTCAGGCCGTACCGCAGCAGACGCAGCAGGGCCTCCGGGGCGGGCAACGCCGCGGGCAGGAGCTGTTCGAGGGCGTCCGCCTCGCCCGCAAGGACCTCCTCGATGGCCGCGACGAGCAGGGCCTCCTTGTTGGGATAGTGGTGGTAGAGGGCGCCGGGCGTCACGCCGCTCGCCCGCGCGACGTCGCGCATATGGGTGGCCGCGTAGCCGCGCTGGGCGACGAGCTGCTTGATGGCCTGCCGAGCCGCCCCCGCCACATCGCGGTCGGCGGCGGTTTTGCGGGGGCGACCGCGGCTGGGGGCGTGGATCATGGCGTGGTCTCACTGTGGCTCATCGTGCAGTGGGGGGACAACCCTCAGGCCTAAATTGAACATCAATTCAATTACCGAGACTGCGTCCAGGTTGCCCGTTCCCGCCCAGGAGGATGCCATGACTGCGCCCGTTGATTCGCCCGCCGCTCCGCCCATGCGCTGGCGCTGGTACCACGGCCTGGCCTTTTACCTCGCTCAGAATGCGGTCGGCTACATCCTGGGTGAACTGGTCAGCCAGGCCCGCGGCACACCGGGCCGCTCACGCCCGTCGAGCTTCGGCCCGTACTTCAAGTCCCTCCGGAATGCTCGCTTCGCCCCACCCTCAGAAGCGTTCCTCCCCGTCTGGGCGGTGAACAACGCCAGCGCGATCTACGGCCTCCTGCGCGCGCTGAACCGGCCCAGGGGTACGCGGGGCCGCGACGAGTTTCTGACCCTCCAGGCACTCTCCTGGCTGGACCTGGTGATCTGGAATGCCGCCTACTTCGCCGTGCGCTCCCCCATTCACGGCCTGGTCCTCACGGTGCTCCTCCTGGTCTTCACCATCGCCAGCGTGTGGGTGGCGGCGTTCCGGCTGCGGGACAGCCAGGTCGCGCTCTCGCTCGCCACGCTCTTCATCTGGCTGACGCTCGCGTCACCCGTGGCCTTTTTTCAGATGCTGTGGAACCGTGACGATCTCTACGGAGTCGGCCCGTTTGCGAACCCCGACCCGCGCTTCCTGCGGCGAGGCGCTGGCCGCGAGGACGGCCGAAACGGGCAGGCGGCCCCGGGCGTCCACGGGAGTGGGTCGGCAGACACCGCTGCGACGGGTGCTTGAAGCAGCTCCGGCAAGTCAACGACACACTGACGTTCCCGGTCCGCAGCCTGACCTTCAGGTTTTCCTCCGCGCAGAGCTGCAGTCGGCCCGTCAGGGCGCCTCGTGGTTGCTGGCCAGTGGGGTCCGGGCGTGCAGAGACGCCCTCCTGTGGGCCGGGTGGGAGAACCTCCGTACCTCGTGGGTAACGCGGTTTGTCGCCCCTCCCGGGGTAGCCTGGGGCAGCCATTCCAGCCCAGCCGCCGCTTTCCCAGGAGGTTCCCACCCCATGACCCAGCCTACCCTGCCCGAATCGTTTCGTGCCCTGCGCGCCGTGAAGGACGATGCGGGCTTCCGCGCCGAGGTCCGGCAGCTCACGCCCGCGGACCTGCCGGGTGGCGACACAGTCGTCCGCGTCACCCACTCCAGCCTGAACTACAAAGACGGTCTGGCGGTGACGGGGAAGCCCGGCGTGCTGCGGTCGTACCCGATGACGCCGGGAATCGACTTGGCCGGGACGGTCGTCAACGACGAGACGGGCGCCTACCAGCCCGGCGACGCGGTGCTGTTGACCGGTTGGGGCATCGGCGAGCGGCAGGACGGGGGGTATGCCGAGTATGCGCGGGTCCGGTCCGAGTGGCTGGTCCCCCTGCCCGAGGGAACCACCGCCGAGTGGGCGATGAGCGTCGGCACGGCGGGCTTCACGGCCATGCTGGCGGTGTTGGCGCTGGAAGACCACGGCCTGACCCCTGAAAGCGGCGAGGTGCTGGTCACCGGCGCGGCGGGAGGCGTGGGCAGCACGGCAGTCGCCCTCCTCGCGGCGGCGGGCTATACGGTCACGGCCAGCACCGGACGGCGGGAGGAGGAGGCATACCTGCGCTCCCTGGGCGCCTCGAACGTCGTTGGCCGGGAGGAACTGCCTGGGCTGAAGCGGCCCCTCGAAAAGGAACGCTGGGCGGGCGTGGTGGACAGCGTGGGGGCCGAGACGCTGGCCGGGGCACTTGCCAGCACCCGCACGCACGGGTCGGTCGCGGCCTGCGGGCTGGCGGGGGGGAGTGCCCTCGGGACCACCGTCTTTCCCTTCATCCTGCGCGGCGTGAACCTCCTGGGCATCGACTCGGTGAACTGCCCCACTCCCCGCCGCCGCGCCGCCTGGGAACGTCTGGCCCGCGATCTTCCCGCCCCCCGTCTCGCAGACGTGACGCAGATTCGCCCGCTGAGCGACGTGCCCACACTCGCCAGGGCGATTCTGGCCGGGCGGGTGCGGGGCCGCACGGTGATCGACGTGAGGAGCTAAATTCCGCACGTTTAGTGATTACGCGGGCAGCGTAACGCGTTATTCTGTCCTCGATGACCGCCACCGCCCCTTCCACCACCGACCAGCGCGCCCTGCAAACCCTGAAAAGCGTATGGGGTTATGACGCCTTCCGGGGCGTGCAGGCCGACATCGTCCGCACGGTGGTGGAGGGGGGCCATGCGCTCGTGCTGATGCCCACGGGCGGTGGCAAGAGCCTGTGCTACCAGGTTCCCTCGCTGCTGCGGAGTGGGGTGGGCGTTGTGGTCTCGCCCCTGATCGCGCTGATGAAGGACCAGGTGGACGCGCTGCGGCAGGTCGGCGTGCGCGCGGCCTTCCTGAACTCCACCCTCGGCCCCCAGGAGGTGCGGGAGGTCGAGTCGGCCCTGACCGCCGGGGACCTCGACCTGCTGTACGTGGCGCCCGAGCGGCTGCTGCTCCCGCGCACCCTCGACCTGCTCGACAGGGCTCCGGTGGCCCTCTTCGCCATCGACGAGGCGCACTGCGTCTCCCAGTGGGGGCACGATTTCCGGCCGGAGTACGGGCAGCTTCACGTGCTGCCGGAGCGGTTTCCGCACATCCCGCGCGTGGCCCTGACCGCCACCGCCGACGAGCGCACCCGGGCGGACATGCTGCGCGTCCTCGGCCTGCACGGGGCGCCGCAGTTCATCTCCTCCTTCGACCGGCCCAACCTCCAGTACCGGGTCATGCCCAAGGAGGGGCCGAAAACGCAGCTCCTTGACTTCATCCGCACTGAGCACGAGGGGGACGCGGGTATCGTGTACTGCCTGTCGCGCAATTCGGTGGAGGAGACGGCGGGGTGGCTCCAGGCACAGGGGGTGGACGCGCTGCCGTACCACGCGGGCCTCTCGCCGCGCGAGCGCAACCACGCGCAGGACCGCTTCCTGAACGAGGAGGGGCTGGTCGTCGTGGCGACCGTCGCCTTCGGGATGGGGATCGACAAGCCGAACGTGCGCTTCGTCGCCCACCTCGACCTGCCCAAGAGCCTGGAGGGGTACTACCAGGAGACGGGCCGCGCCGGGCGCGACGGCCTGCCGGGCACGGCCTGGATGGTCTACGGCCTCGCCGACGTGGTGAACGTCAAGCGGATGCTCGACCAGAGCCTGGCGCCCCCTGACGTGAAGCGCATCGAGGCCGCCAAGCTCGACGCCCTGCTGACCTACTGCGAGGCCGCGACCTGCCGCCGCCAGGTGCTCCTGGCGTACTTCGGCGAGACGCTGGAAAAGCCCTGCGGCAACTGCGACGTGTGCCTGAACCCTCCCCGTGTGCGCGACGCCACCCGCGAGGCGCAGATGGCCCTCTCGGCCGCGGTCCGGACAGGCAACCGTTTCGGGGCGGCCCACCTGACGGACGTTCTACTCGGCCGTGAAACCGAGAAAGTCCGGGCGATGGGGCACCACCAGCTCCCCACCTTCGGCGTCGGCAAGGAGCACGACGAGAAGACCTGGCGGGGGCTCTTGCGCCAACTCGTCAGCCTGGGGTATCTGGCGGCGGGAGAACACCACGGCCTGAGCGCCACCCCCAAGGCCCGCGCGCTGCTGAAGGGCGAGGAGACGCTCAAGCTGCGCGAGGAGACGCTGGCCCCGAAGCCAGCCCGGGCGGGGCGCGACCGCTCGGCCCGGCAGAACCGTGCCCCGGTGGGTGCCCAGGATCAGCCGCTCTTCGAGGCCCTGCGGCAGTGGCGGCTGGGCAAGGCGCGCGAGCAGTCGGTCCCGCCCTACGTGATCTTCAGCGACGCGACCCTGAAGACCATCGCCGAACTGCGCCCCGGCAGCCTGCAAATCCTGGGAACAGTAAGCGGCGTCGGCGGGCGCAAGCTGGAAGCCTACGGCGAGGAGGTGCTGGGGGTGGTGCGGGGGCATTCGGGCGGGCCTCGTCCGATGTCCGGTCGTCAGCCCACCGAGGCCGAGCGCGGCGCGGCGGGCAATGCGGCGGTGCTGGGACTCTTGCGCGGAAGTGTCAGGCCCCCAGCCCCCACCCCCGAAGTCGGAACCTGGCCTTCGACCCTCTTTCCGGACTCGCCGTCCCCACAACCCGCAGCCGACGACCCACAACCTCACCACGGGGTCGCCGAAGCCCTGCGCGAGCTTCGCAAAGAACTCTGCCGCGAGACGGGGCTCAGCGCCTTCGTGATCTTTCCCAACGCGACGCTGGCGGCACTGGCGGAACGGCAACCCCGCACGCTGGCGGACCTCCGGGGCCTCCCCGGCCTGGGCGAGAAGCGCATTGAGGCTTACGGCGAGCGGATCATCGACGCGGTGCTGACCGCGCTGGACGGGTAGCCTGGGGCATGTCCGCCACTGCCTTGCGTCTGAGTCACGCCTTTCGCCGCAACCTCGGCCTGATCACCCGGCACACCGGGGACGTGTCGGAGGAGGCCGCTCTCGTCCGAGCGGGGGAGGGCAGCAGCCTGAACTGGGTGGTCGGACACTGCCTGGCGAGCCGTACCCGCATCCTGGAGAGTCTGGGTGCCCTGCCGGAGGGGCTGGACGTGTCGGCTGTCCGGGGCTGCTACGGCCGGGGGACGGCGCCGTACCCGGACGCCGCCTGGCTCCTCACCGACCTGCTGCGCTGGCTGGAGGCCTCGCAGACACAACTGGAGTCGGCGCTGTCCACGGCCAACCTGTCCGTTCCCAGCGAGTCGCCCTTCGGCGCCCTGCCGCTGGCGGACCTGCTCGACCAGTTCGCCTGGCACGAGGCCACGCACGCGGGGCAACTCGCGGTGCTGCGGCGGGTGGCGGCCTTAGTCGGCGCCTGACGTTTCCCGGGCCGCACCCGGCGTCTGGGCTACGGCAGGCTTCCCCGCCCGCAGCACGAGGCTAAGCGCGAAGCCCGCCGCCACGAGGACGAAGGCAAAGACGTAAGCGCGCCTGAGCCCCTCCGCCAGTGCCGGTCCGCCTGCGGCAATGGCCGCCGAGCCGATGAGCAGGGCCATCAGCGCCACACCCAGCGCGCCGCCCATCTGCCGGGCGAACAGCACGCCGCTCGTGACGGCGCCGAGTTCCGGGCGGGCCGCCTCCTCCTGCGCCGAGAGGAGCAGGCTGAGCATCGCAAAGCCCATCCCCATGCCGACCACGAAGCCCAGGGCCGACGTGACCCACAGCGGCGCGTGGACCACCAGCGTGAGGAGGGCGAACGTTCCGGTAAGTACCAGAAAGCCCACCTGCGCCAGCCGGGCGAGCGGCACCCGGGTGAGCAGCCGCGCGCTCAGGATGCTCGTCAGCGTCCAGCCCACCAGCATGGGGGTGAGGATTGCCCCCGCGCCCGTCGCGCCGCCCCCGCCCACGCCCTGCGCGTACAGTGGGAGATAGGCGATCACGCCGAAGTAGGCCGCGCCGCCCAGGAAGTTGCCGGTAAAGGCGATGGCCGTCGCCCGCCGGGCCAGTGCCCGCATGGGGAGCAGCGGGTCCGGGTGCCGCCGCTCCACCGCCACGGCGGCGAGCAGGATGAGCAGGCCGGGCAGGGCGAGCGGCCAGGCGCGGCCCTCCAGACCCCACACAGTCAGGCCGCTCCCCAGCGTGAAGAGGGCCGCCCCCGCCCAGTCCAGCCGCGCGGGGCGCGGCGTGCCCGTCTCGCGCAGGTGCCGCCAGGCGATCAGCAGGGAGGCCAGCCCGAACGGCAGGCTCGCGTAGAAGGTCCAGCGCCACGACAGCGTGTCCGTCAGCCACCCGCCCAGCAGCGGACCCAGCAGGCCCGACAGGCCCCACACCCCGCTGATGAAGGCCTGCACCCGCCCGCGCTCGGCGAGCGAGTACGTCTCCCCGATGATCGTCAGCGTGAGGGGGAGCACTGCCCCCGCCCCGAGTCCCTGGAGCGCCCGCGCCGCCACCAGCCAGCCCATGCTCTGCGCGAGGCCGCACAGCGCGCTCCCCAGCAGGAACAGCACCACCCCGATCAGGTACAGCCGCCTGCGCCCCAGCACGTCCGACGCCCGGCCCCACAGCGGGCTGCTCACGGTGCTCGTGAGCAGGTAGACCGCGAAGGGCAACGCGTACAGCCGTTGGCCCCCCAGGTCCGCGATCACGCTGGGCATGGCGGTCGCCACCACGCTCGATTCCAGCGCAGCGAGAAACACGCCCAGCACGAGGCCAGTGGTGGCGATCTGTCGGGCACGCCGCGCGTCGGGGGACAGGGGGGAGGCCTCACTCATGGGGCGCAGGCTAACGTCCCTGGTGAGCGGGCTGCCTGGATGCCGCATCTCTTTCTGGCAAAGCATGAAGGAACGCTCTGACCGCCGTCACGATCCGCCGCTCGGTCTCCTCCCGGGTGGCGGTGGGCTGGCCGTCCCCCCTCTGCGGCCCGTACCGCCCGAAGAAGGCGTGGACCGCTCCTGGCAGTACCGTCAGGGTTGTGTCCGGTGGCAGCCGGGCGAGGCCACCCCGCACGTCCGCCGCGCTCGCCACCCCGTCCCGTTCGGCGAGGAGGGAGAGAACTGGATAAGGGGCATTCTGCAGGCTCACATTCTGCGCCGGGTAGGCGGCCATCAGGATCAGGCCGGAGAGGTCCTGTGGGTGTTTCGCCGCATAGCTCGCAGCCATCGCCCCGCCCAGCGAGTGCCCGGCGAGAACGACCCGCTTGCCCTGTCCGAACCGCGAGATCAACTCCCCCGCCCGGTTCACCCCCAGCACGGCCAGGTCGAGCGGAAAGACCGGGATGACTGTCTGCACCCCGTCCGCTGCGAGCGCGCGGCCCAGCCACTCGTACGCCTGGGGCCGCACCAGCCCGCCGGGGTAGAGGACGAGCAGGGTGTGCGCCCTCCCGTTCCGAGGCCGAATGTCGATGAAGGGGTGCGGTTCCCCCTCCAGCCTCACCGTCGCTACCGCGCCCGGATAGGCCGCGTCCTGCCCCAACACCAGGGGTGGGCGCAGGAGGACCGTGCTCAGCCTGCCGACCGCCCCGCCCACGAGGAGCACCAGGATCAGGGCCAGGACCGTGCGGAGCCGGGGCGAGAAGGAGAGGCGGCCTTGGAGGCGAGACATGGGGCCAGCGTAGGGCAAAGAAAGACCGCCCCCGGGAGGAGGGCGGCGCGGGAGAGGAAGGCTTTAGCGGCGATCCGTGGGCAGGGTGGAGATCGCGCGGTGGGTGGCGGCGCCGCGAGCACCCATCGTGGCGAGGAGCAGCGTCAGGCCCGCGCCCAGCAGCCAGGCCAGGCCGGTGTTGCGCGCGGTGGTGCGGGCGGTCTGCTCGGCGGCGTTCGCCAGGTCGGTCGCCTGCTTCTGAAGGCGGTCGACCTCGTTCGTTACCGTCGTGCGAACTTCCTCGGCCTGGGCCTGGCTCAGCCCCTGACGGGTCAGGCGGCTCACGAACTGCTCGCCGGTGAGCGCGTTCTTGATTGCGTTCACGCGGGCGGTGGCGAAGTCGGTGATGTTCCCCAGGCTCTGGTTGCCCAGGTCATACTGCGCGCGGCGGAAAATGCCGGTCACCACGTTGGCGGCGGCCGTCACCTGCTCCTGACCCAGGTTGGGGCTGGCGTCGGCGATCAGGTTCGACACGTCCTGCTGGTCGATGCCGTTCAGGAAGCTCTGGATGCCGCCATTCTGGTTGGCCGCGTTCCCGGCCGCGTCCGCCGCGGTCCCCGCCGCGTTGGCCGCCGCGCCCGCCACGTTGCCCACGATGTTGCTCGCGGTGCCGATCAGTCGGCTGGCGGTGTTGAAGGCGAACAGGGTCGAGAGCAGCACGAGCAGGCCGCCCGTCACCAGGCCGGTGAGGGTGGCGTCGCTGTGGGTCATTGCGGCGATGCCGTCGTCGTTGCGGGTGGAGGGGGCGCTCGCACGCACGGCGGTGCGGCCCGCCGCCCAGGCTCCTACCAGCGCGGCGATGGCCGTCCAGATTCCGGCCTGGATGCCCGTGCCCGTCAGGGTGAGGCCGGTCAGGGCGGTGATGACCAGCCCCAGGGCGATGATGGTCAGCGTGGTGACCAGGCCCATCACGACCCCGGCGAGGATGCCTCGCCAACTGATGCGGTGGGAGAGTGGATCGGTGTTCAGCGGCATAGCTTCTCCTTGTCGCGCCGTCCCCGCCCCGGGGGAAAGGTCACGGCGCACCCCACCTCCTGCTGGAGGTTCGGGGTGCCTCGGTGCCCACCCTAAGCTTCACTGCCGCAGTTGGCGTTCCCCGGACGCTTAATACCCCCCTCATATGGCGTTTTCGCTGACGGCGCCGTTACACGAAGGCGCTGAACCCTGTGATCGCCCGCCCCACCACCAGCGTGTTGATCTCGTTCGTGCCCTCGTACGAGTAGATCGCCTCGGTGTCCGCGAAGTGCTTGATCACCCCGTTGTCGAGCAGAATGCCGTTCCCGCCGAAGGTCTCGCGGGCGAGCGCCACCGTCTCCCGGCAGCGGGCGGCGGTGACCACCTTGGCGAGCGAGGCGTGCTCGTCGCGCATCTGCCCCGCGTCGGCCATGTGCGAGAGGCGCAGCACGAGCGAGAGCATGCTCGTCACGTTCCCCAGCATGTGGACGAGGTGGTTCTGGATGAGCTGGAAATTCCCGATGGGCTTGCCGAACTGCTCGCGCCTCTGGGCATAGGCCAGCGCCAGCTCGTAGGCCCCGAACGCGCAGCCCACCCCCTGCCACGCCACCCCCGCGCGGGTCAGCCGCAGCACCTCGGCGGTTGTGCGCCAGCCGCGCGTCTCCTGAAGGCGATCCGAGTCGGGCACCCGGCACCCCGTCAGCGTGATGTGCCCGTTCTCCACGATTCGCAGCGCCACCTTGCCCTCGAGCTTCCGCACGTGGTAGCCCGGCGTCCCCGCCCGCACGATGAAGCCCCGCACCTCCTGGGTGTCCTCGTCGCGCGCCCAGACCACCGTGAAGTCACTGAAAGGCGAGTTGCCGATCCAGTATTTCTCGCCGTCCAGCACCCACTCGTCCCCGTCGCGGCGGCAGGTCGTCCGCATCCCCTGGCTGACCTGCGAGCCGCCTTCCGGCTCGGTCAGGCCAAACGCACCGATGGCCTCCAGGTCGAGCATCCTCGGCAGCCACTCGGCCTTCTGCGCGGCGCTGCCCCCCAGCGCGATGGAGGCGAAGGCCAGCCCCGCGTGGACGCCGAAAAAGACGGCGGTCGAGACATCGACTCGGCACGCCTCCAGGGTGATCAGCCCCTCCGTCATCGTCGCGCCGGGCCTCCGGGTGCCGTCCTCGTTCCAGATGCGGCGGGGCAGGTTCAGCTTTCGCAGCTCGGGGATAAGGTGCCGCGGGAACTCGTCGCGGCTCCAGTAGGCGTTCATGACCGGCGCGACATGCTCCTGCATGAAACCGCGCACCGCCAGCCGGACCTCCTGCTGCTCGGGGGTAAGGTCGGCAAGCTGCCCGTAGAAGTCGCCGTCGGGCTCGGGCAGGGCTTTGGGCGCTCCGCCGCCCCTCATCATCCGCGCGAGTTGCCCGAGTTGCCGGTCACTCAGGCGCGAGGCGGCCGAGAGCAGGGCGGGGAGGTCCACCCTCTGGCCCAGCCGCGCCAGCGCTTCGGGGTCGAGTTGGGCGAGCAACTCCGCGGGGTTTTTTGGTTGGGAGGTCATGGGTCCGTTGTACGCGGCAGGGGGTCGGCGGACTGCGAGCCCTAACCCACCCGGTGTTCACTCAATATTCAGCGTTGGACGCGAGGCGGGATGCCCCCCCAATGGGGGAGGGCCGCAGGTGAGGGAACGCCGTGATCCGGGGCACCGTAGTGTGCAGGGTATGCAAACTCCTGGAGTGTGGGCGCGGCTGCGGGCCCTGACGCGCGGTGAGCAGGATGCCGAGACCCTCTACGCCTACCGCCGGGCGGGCGCGCAGGTTCACGAGCTCCTCGACGCCGCCGAGCGCCGCCGCTTCGACCTGACCCTGAGCGGCACGAGCCCCTTCGCCGTGAGGCGGCATGTGGGCCTGGAACTCGCCTGCACCTGGAACGCTTTCGCCCTCCAGACGCTGGGTGACAAGATGCTGGAGGCGGACGAGGTCGCCGACCCCGCCACCGTCGGCTTCGTCCCGCCCGTGACCTTTGGGCAGGTGCAGGCTTACTACGCCGAGGTCCAGCGCTGGCTGGGGTACGCGAGCCATGCTGCCCATGACCCCGACTTCGACCTGCCCGCCGGAACGCTCCCCGCCCGGCTGCCCGAGTGGTCCCCGGTCGAGCCCTGCCCCCGCCCGCACCTCGACGCGATGATCGCTGCACTGGACGCCATGCGCCTGCACGCCGAGGCCGCAATGCACCGGCTGGAGCAGGCCACCCCCCAGGCCGACGCCCCCAAGCTTGCCCGCCTGCGCGGCCAGTTCGCCGAGGTGCTCTCGGGGGCGGGGTACGTCTCGCGCATGTATGTGCCCGGCGCGTCCCTCGCCCTGCACGAGCAGATCGAGGACCACGCCAAACGCGCCATCGAGGGGCTCTACCGGGTCGGCCAGCTCCTGAGCTACCCGGCCCTGCTCAGTGAGGGGGGCCGCGCGGCGAGCGGGGGGAGCCGCAAGACCCTTGCCCGCACGCCCCTGCCGGGCGAACCGGGCTTTGACCCCTGGGCGATGACCAATCCAGACAGCGTGGAGTCCCTGAAGCGTGACCCCAATGCCCGGCGCGTGATCGACGAGATGTGGGCGCTCGACCCCGACCCGGCGGCCAGCGTGGCTCTGTGGGACGACATTCGACGGGCGCTGGAGACGGGCGGCGCGGCCCTCGCCCGGCACCCGAACGGCCAGCCCGTGGGCTTTTACTTCTGCACCCCCTACTGCGCGATCTACGAGGCCCGGCGGCCCCTGGTGATCGGGGATACGCCCGTCCCCAGGGGCCAGCGCTTCTCTCTGGAGTGCGCCGCCGAGGGCGTGCGGATCGGCTATCCCTTCAAGCGCGAGGTCGTGCTGGGCACCTTCCATGCGGCGGCCATTGACTACTGCGACCCCGACCAGCCCCCACCCCACGACGACTGAGCGGGCGCTCTACCATGGCCGCGTGAATCCCAGGCCCATCCGCCCACTGCCCACGCGGCCCGCCGGGTACGTGGAACTCGCGCGTTACAGCAGCCTGGGACGCTTCTGGGCCTACCTGTCGAGCGCCGAGCGCGCCGGGCGGGAGGTCCGGCCCATGCGTGGGGACGCCCCCGAACTCTGCCGCCGCCGCGTCACCGGCTATGCCATGCCCGGCGCCGCCTTCCTGCTCGATACCGGGCGCGTCTCCCAGTCGCTCGACGACGGGTTCGAGACGCACCCGGCGCTCCTCGCCCTGCTCGCGGGTGACCCGGGGCCCCTGCGCGCCGAGCTGAACGCCCACTTCGAGCTGAAGGTCGACTTCGTCCTCGCCTTCACCGCCGCCCGCGACCTGGTGGTCAAGCCGGAGTTCAAGTACGCGCCGCTGGTACGCGGCCTGAGCGACCTGCCCCTCAGCCTGCCCCTCCAGACCCGCAGGCTCGCGCGGGATGAGGTGCATCTTCTCGTGCAGCGGGCGTGCGGTCTGGCGTAGGGAAGGACCGCCCCCCAGCTTCCCGCCTCCCTACCCGTCGCTCTCCGTCCGCTTCTTCGGCTTGCTCGCGGCGAACTTAGCCAATCGGGCGGTCATGGCAGGGGGCGTGTTCGTCAGGATGTGGCGTGAGGCGGGGTTGCGCTCGGCGAAGGTGGCGACCCGATTGAAGAGTTCGCCGAACAGGTCCTCGGGCATGTCGAGGGCGGGGGTCAGGCGCACCGTGCGCTTGGAGCTGAGGCTGAGGTTGGCGAGGACCCGCGCTTCGTGCAGCTCACGCAGGGCGAGGATGGCGGTCGCCTCGAACACGAGTTCCTTGAGGACGCCGGGCAGCGGAAGGCCGACTATCGGTTTGAACTGCATGGCGAGGAGCAGCCCCTGGCCGCGCACGTCCTCGAAGAGTCGGGGGTGCTGTTGCTGAAGCGACCGCAGCCGCTCCAGGCCCAGGGCACCCAGCCGCGCGCTGCGGGCGGGGAGGTCCTGCTCGATCAGGTATTCGAGCGCCTTGAGGCCCACCGCCATCGCCAGCGCGTTCCCGCCGAAGGTGTTGGAGTGACGCTTGCTGCTCAGCCCGCCCAGCATCTTCTTGTAGATCGTGTGGCGCACTATGGTCGCGCCCACCGCTGTCATCCCGCCGCCCAGCGGCTTGGCGAGCGTCACGATGTCGGGGTCCAGGCCCTGCACCGCCGACTCGAACCAGTGCCCGGTGCGGCCCAGCCCGGTCTGAATCTCGTCCGCGATGCACACGATGCCGTGGCGGCGGCAGAGGTCCCCGACTCCGCGCAGGAAGCCGGGCGGGGGAATGTTCACACCGCCCTCGCCCTGGATGGGCTCGACGACCACCGCGACCACGTTGTCCGGCCCCAGCCGCCGGATCAGCCGGGTCAGCGCGTCCAAGTCACCATACGGGCTCGTCAGCGCGCCGGGAATCAGCGGGCGGAACACGTCCTGGTACTCGGGGTTGGGGGTCAGGCTCAGGCTGCCCAGCGTCTTGCCGTGGTAGCCACTGGAAAAGGAGATGTAGAACTTGCCCCGGGGCCGCCACGCCTTGGCGAACTTCAGCGCGCCCTCGATGGCCTCGGTGCCGCTGGAGCAGAAGAAGACCTGCGAGTCGGCGTGGGAGGGGAGTTCGCGGGCCAACAGCCGCACGAGGTTCGTCTGGAGGGCCGCCCGCCACGGACTGCTCGCCTGCTGGGGCAGGGTCTGCGCCCGGTTCTTCTCCATGAACTCCCGCACGAAGGCGGTAAGTACTGGGGGCATGTCCCCGAACGGCACCGCCGCGTACCCCGAGGCGTTGATGCGCCGCACGCCCTGCTCGTCCTCCAGTTCCCAGGGGGTGACCCGGTAAAAAGGCCCCGCGAGGCCCAGGAGATTCAGGCCGAACAGCAATTCCTCGTTGCCATAGCGGGTGTCGAGCGTGCGCGCCTGTTCGGGGCTGAACCGCTCGTCGAGCACGTCCTGCGCGCGGATGAAACCTGGGGGCAAGCTGCCTGTTGGGCCGGTCGTCACCGCGGCAGTCTAGCCCCCAGCGTTGGGGGACGTCCTGCCTGGGACTCAATCCACGTCCACGCCCAGTTCGGGATGCTGGGCCAGCTCCACCATCCGCGCCACCTGCTCGGGGAGGTTGCGGCCTAGGCTGAGGGGCGGCAGGGCATCCGGGGAGAACCAGCCGCTGTCCAGCGTCTCGGTGTTCCGGGGATGCTTGCCGGGATCACTCAACAACTCGCAGGCCACGAACACCTTGTACACAGCCCAGAGGTCGGGTGGATGGGTGTGCTTGCCCTTGTCGAGAAGGGCGAGGAGCCGGGTTGCCCGCACCTCCCGCCCCGTCTCCTCGCGCACCTCGCGCGCGGCGACCTCACGGGGACTGTCGCCGGGGTCCGCCCAGCCCCCCGGCAGACTCCACAGGCCGTCCACCTTCTCCCGCGTCAGCAGCACCTCGCCCCGGTCGTTGAGCACGACCGCTCGCACGTCCACCTTGGGCGTCAGGTAGCCCTGTTCCGCTCGCAGCAATTCGTGAACCTTGCCCGGTGACTGCCCGGTCTGCTCGGCCAGCAACTCCGCCGTCAGGGCCAGCAGCCGTTCGTAGCGGTCGCGGTCGTAGGGATCGCGGGTGTAGGTGAGGCCCGCCTGGGCAAGCGACTGGAGTTCGCGGAGCTGGGCGAGGGTCAGCACCCTGCCAGGCTATATCCTCCCCCCATGCGTCTGGTCAGAATCGAGCACGGGGGCGCCCCTCACTGGGGCCAGGTCGAGGGGGATACCGTCCACCTCACGCGCGGCATGGGCGGCGAGCGCACAGGGGAGACGGCGCCGCTGGAGGTTGCCCAACTCCTCGTCCCCGCCGAGCCCACCAAGATCGTCTGCGTGGGCCGCAACTACCTCGATCACATCCGCGAGCTGGGCAACGACAAGGGCGACCTGCCGAGCGAGCCGGGCCTCTTCCTGAAGGGGCCGAACGCGCTGGCTGAGCCGGGCGGCACGGTGGACTACCCTGCCTGGACACATAACTTCCACTTCGAGGGCGAACTCGCGCTGGTGATCGGGCGCCGGGCGCGGGACCTGGGGCCGGACAACGCGCTGGACGCCGTGCTGGGCTACACCTGCGGCCTAGACCTCACCGCCCGCGACCTTCAGAAGACCGACCTGCAATGGTTTCGTGCCAAGGCCGCAGACCGCTTCTGCCCCCTCGGCCCCTGGCTGGAGACGGACCTGGAGCCGGGCGACCTGCGTGTGCAAACCCGCGTGAACGGCGAGACCCGGCAGGACGGGCGGACGAGCCACATGATCTTTGACGTGGTGCAGATTCTGACCTACATCACCCGCTTCGTGACGCTGGAACCCGGCGACGTGGTCCTCACGGGCACGCCGGAGGGCGTCGGCCCGCTGCAAAAGGGCGATACCGTCGAGGTGGAGGTCGAGGGGGTCGGGGTTCTCACGACTCACATCGGATAGCGTCGCTGACACGATTTTTTGATGGCTCCACACGCTAGCCTGAGGTGTGCCCACCCGCCACTGTGCCCGCACGTTGGCCCTCGCGCTGCTCGCCTCCCTGACGGCGGGGGCGAGTCCGGCCACGGACCTCTTCGACGCCGCCACCCAGGCTGTGCAGAGCCGCTACTACGGCTGGTCCACCACTGACCGCAAGGAACTGGGCACTAAGTACGCCGCTGTCCTCGCCCAGAAGTGCGCCCCCCAGGGCGACGCCTGCGACTACACCACGGGGCGGACCGTTCTGAGTGACATGTTCACCGAACTCGGCGACCCCCACACCAACATCCGCGACGCAGAGGGGGCCGAGCGCATCGCGGAGGTCACCTTTGGCCGCGCCGTGAACCGGACGGGCCTGCGTGTCGTGCGGGTGGCTGGCGGCCTGCTCGTCGTATCCGTCATGCCGGGAAGCCCCGCCGAGGGTGCTGGGGTGCGCCGCTTCGACCTGCTGACCACCGTGAATGGCCAGGCCGCCGGGAAGGACGCGGCGGGCAAGAACCTCGCGGTGGGGCCGAACGAGTTTACGCGGCTGGAGCGGGCGGGCACGCCCCTGCGGGTGACCGTGCGCCGGGCGGGCCAGCCGGACCGCGACCTCACCCTGGGCACCGCCAGCCTCCAGGCGCGGGACGAGCCCACCCTGAGCTGGACCGGGCCGGAGGGCAAGACCGCCGTGATCGACTACCCGACCTTCCTGGCGAGCGACAGCTCCGAACTCTTCCTCAAGCGCGTCGGCGAGGCGCGGGACGCCGGGGCGAAGGCGCTGATCGTGGACCTGCGCTACAACGGCGGCGGGTCGCTGGACCAGTGCGTGGCCGCCGCCAGCACCTTCGGCCCCGTGCTGTACAAGACCCGCTGGCAGGGCGGGGGCTACACCTACGGCGGCCTGCTCGGCGAGGAGGTGCTCCCCTTCCTGGCCCGCGCCGCCCGCCCCGACCGCAACGTCTGGCCCGGCCCGCTCGCCGTCCTGGTCGGCCCCAACACCGCCTCCTGTGCCGAGGTCTTCACGTACTACGCCCGGCAGGCTGGGGCCATCGTCGTCGGCGAGAAGACGCGCGGGGTGGGCAACAGCGGCGTGGTCTTCCAGCCCATGCCGGACGGCGGCGTGCTGTCGGTGACCGTGCTGCGGGCGTACACCGACGGGGACCAGCCTCTCCCCGACGCCATCACCCCCGAAGTGGCGGCGCCCACTGACATTGGCGTGCTGACCACCGAGGGCCGCGATACCACACTAGAAGCCGCTCTCACCGCCCTGCGTGCCCTGGCTGGTCAGAAGCGGCCAATCGGGTCGGCGCAGACAGACCCCAGTCAGGCCCCTGACGCTACTCTGGGGGTGGGCACCCCGGGTGTGAACAGAAGGTAACGCCCGACCGCGTCCTGCACGGGAAGGCGCCCGTACACTAGAATCAATGCAGTCCTACCAGATCTTCCAGCGCGCTGAGCCCCGGCAAAGTGCGGCCCGCCCGACACAGGGGGTAGCCCATGAACAGATATGACGACCGCGCCCGCCTCGTGTTCCACTATGCCCGGGAAGAGGGCAACCGGCTGGGGCACGCGATGGTCGGCCCCGAACACCTCCTGCTCGGCCTGATGCGCGAGGGCGGCACCGCCGCAACCATCCTCACCGAGTTCGGCGCCTCGCTCGACGGCCTGCGCCGCCGCGTCGAGGAGATCATCGGCCGGGGCGAGGGCAACCGCCTGAACGACGCCCCCTCCATCACCCCCCGCGCCCGCCGCGTCATGGAACTCGCGTCCGCCGAGGCCCGTTCTCTCGGTGCGCAGGTCACCTCCACCGAGCACATCCTCCTGGGCATCATCCGCGAGGGGGACGGGGTGGCCTTCCGCATCCTCCAGGAACTCACCAAGGATGTGGACACGATCCGCTGGCGGGTGCTCGCGCAGGGGGACGGCAGCACCGGGGGCAAGACCGCCAAGCCGGTCGCCACGCCCTTTCTCGACGAGTACGGCCGTGACCTGACGAAGCAGGCCCGCGAGGGCAAGCTCGACCCGGTGATCGGCCGCTCGGAGGAGATCCGCCGCGTCACCCAGATCCTCACCCGCCGTACCAAGAACAACCCCGTCCTCATCGGCGACCCCGGCGTGGGCAAGACCGCCATCGTCGAGGGGCTCGCGCTCGCCATCCACGAGAAGCGGACGCCGCCCAACCTGCACGGCGTCCGCCTCGTCAGCCTCGACCTCTCGGGCGTCGTCGCCGGGACCAAGTACCGCGGCGAGTTCGAGGAGCGGCTGCGGCAGATCATTGAGGAACTCCGCAACGCCAAGGTCATGGCCTTCATCGACGAGCTGCACACCCTGGTCGGGGCGGGCGGTGCGGAGGGCACCCTCGACGCGGCGAACATCCTCAAGCCCGCCCTGAGCCGCGGCGAAATCCAGGTCATCGGCGCGACCACGACTGGCGAGTACCACCGCTACATCGAGAAGGACGCCGCCCTGGAGCGCCGCTTCCAGCCCGTGATCGTGCTGGAGCCCAGCCCCGCCGAGACGCTGCAAATCCTGCGCGGTCTGCGCCCCCGGTATGAGGAGCACCACGGCGTCCAGATTCCCGAGGCCGCCCTCGAACTCGCCGTCCGCATCGGCGAGCGCAGCCTCCCGGGCCGCAACTTCCCCGACAAGGCCATTGACCTCATCGACGAGGCGGCCAGCCGCGTCCGCCTCAACATGAGCGTTGGCCTCCCCGTCTCCGAGACCGAGGACGGCGAGCCGATGGTGGCCCGCGAGGACATTGAGAGTGTCATCAACTCGATGGGCGGCATCTACTCCGAGGAGTCGGCCGCGCAACTCAACGACCTCGAAGACCAGCTCAACGATCAGACCTACGGCCAGCCCGAGGCGGTCAAGGCGCTGTCGAGCGCCCTGCGCCGTGCCCGCGTTGGTCTGGGCGGACGCACCCGCGTTGCCGCCAGCTTCCTCTTCGTCGGCCCCAGCGGCGTGGGCAAGACGCACCTCGCCAAGGTCCTGGCCCGCACCCTCTTCGGCTCGGAGCGGTCGCTGATCCGGGTGGACATGAGCGAGTTCCAGGAGTCGCACTCCATCTCCAAGCTGATCGGTTCGCCTCCCGGCTACGTGGGCTTCGAGCAGGGCGGTCGCCTGACGGAGGCCGTGCGCCGCCAGCCCTTCTCGGTGATCCTGCTCGACGAGATCGAGAAGGCGCACCCCGACATCTACAACACCTTCCTCCAGGTGCTCGACGACGGCCGCCTCACCGACGGGCTGGGCCGCACGGTGGACTTCCGCCGCACGATCATCATCATGACGAGCAACACGGGCTTCAACGTGAACCCCACGGTGGGCTTCTCGCCCGTCACGCCCGACAACAACACGCCGCTGCGGCACATCTTCACGCCCGAATTCCTCGACCGCCTCGACGACGTGATTCGCTTCCGCCCGCTGGGCGAGGACGAACTCGTGCGCGTCGCGCAGCAGCTCATGGGCGAGATGCGCGAGGAACTCGCCAGCCGCGAGCTCAACGTCACCTTCGACCCCGCCATCGCCCCGTGGCTGGTCAGCAAGCTCAAGGCCCGCAGCCCCAAGCACGCGGTGGGCTCCAGCCGCCAGCTCCGCACCCTCGTCCGCGAGGAGATCGAGGACCCGCTGGCCCTGGAACTTATCGGCAATGCGGGTGAGGAACTGCGCGTGGTGCTGGGGACCGATGGCATCCAGTTCGAACGCGGGAAGACGGCGCCGCCGCAGATCCTGGCTTAAAGGCACTTAACCCAGCCGGGCGGAGCGACCCTATGTCCTCCGCCCAGTTCTTTTGGGTAGAGTTTCTGGCAAATGCAGGCCCTCTTGCTGGTCCTGGCCCTCCTCGGCTTCGTCCTGCCATTCAGCCAGTTCGTGCCCTGGCTCATGGAGAACGGCCTGAACCTGCCGCTGCTTGTCCGGGAGGCGGTGGCGACCCGCATCTCGGCTTTCGCGTGGGCCGATGTTCTCGTCAGCGCGCTGGCCGTGATCCTGCTGATCGTCGTTGAGGGGCGGCGCAGCGGCGTTCGTGGGTCCTGGGCGGCCATTCTCGGAACGCTGTGTGTCGGGCCTTCCTTCGGCCTGCCGCTGTTCCTGTACCTGCGTGAACGGCAGCGGACGCCCCGGTGAGCTCAGCGGTGCGAGCATTGGATTCCTGTGATGAGGCGCCTGGACCGCTACCATGCCCCCCATGACCAAGAGCATCGCCGCCTTTCAGGACGAATATGGCCGCATTACGGGCTGGCCCTCCGACCGCCGCCGGGCGCATCAGCTCGCCATTCTCGACTACCTTACAGGTCTCTTCGAGCCGGGTCGCCGTTACAGCGAGGATGAGGTGATAAGGGTGCTGCGTGACCACAGCACGCTGGAGGACCCCGGCGTGCTGCTCACCGAACTCGTGGATGGGGACTACCTCGACCGGGGAAACGGCACGTACTGGCGGGCGGACAGCAGGCCCAATGGCTAAAGTTACGACGAAATATATCTGTACGAGCTGCGGCTATCAGTCGGCAAAGCCCCTTGGCCGCTGCCCCAACTGCCAGGCGTGGAACTCCTTCGAGGAGGAGGTGCCGGTTGCCACCAGCTCAAAAGCGCGGGGCGGACTGGGAGGCGGCTATGGGGGCGTCTCGGGCGGTCGCCTCACTCCCCTCTCCACTGTCGGGCGGCGCGAGGAACCCCGCCTTCCCAGCGGCATCCCCGAACTCGACCGGGTGCTGGGTGGCGGTCTCGTGGCGGGCGGCGTCACCCTCATCGGTGGCGAACCCGGCATCGGCAAGAGCACGCTGCTCCTTCAGGTTGCCGACAAGCTGGCGCGGGGCGGTTCAACGGTCCTCTACGTCGCGGGCGAGGAGTCGCTGGAGCAGATTCGCCTGCGGGCCGACCGCCTCAATGTGGCCGCCGAGATTCAGCTCACCCGCGACACCCGCGCCGAACATATCGCCGCCCTGATGGCCGAGCATAAGCCCGCCCTGTGCATCGTGGATTCCATCCAGACGGTGACCGTCGAGGGGGACGGCACCCCCGGCGGCGTCGCCCAGGTGCGCGAGGGGACGGCCCTGCTGACCCGCGCCGCCAAGGAGACCGGAACGGCTACTGTCCTCGTCGGTCACGTCACCAAGGAGGGCACCGTCGCCGGGCCGAAGGTGATGGAACACATCGTCGACACGACGGTGTTCCTGGAAACGGTCGGCTCCTTCCGCCTGCTCAGGAGCGTGAAAAACCGCTTCGGTCAGGCCGGGGAACTGGGGGTCTTCGAGATGCGGGGCGAGGGGCTGGTCGCCGTCGAGAACCCCTCCGCCGCCTTCCTCGCCGAGCGGCCCGTCGGCGTGCCCGGCAGTGTCGTCGCCGCCACCATCGACGGTCAGCGCCCCATGTTGCTCGAAGTCCAGGCGCTCGCGGCAAAGACGCCCTACCCCAACCCCCGCCGGGTGGTGGTCGGTCTTGACCCCCGCCGGGTGGACGTGGTGCTCGCCGTGTTGGAACGCCGTCTGGACCTCACGTTGGGCGGGCTGGACGTGTACGTCAACCTGGCGGGCGGCCTGAAGGTGCCCGACCCCGGCCTCGACCTCCCGGTGGCGCTCGCGGTGTACTCCGCCGTCGTGGGGCGCGCCCTGCCGGGCAATGTCGCCGTTTTCGGAGAAGTTGGTCTGGCGGGCGAGGTCCGCTCGACCCAGGGTGCCCTGCGCCGCGCCGAGGAGGCCCGCCGCGCGGGTTACCGCAACCTGATCGTGCCCCCCGGCCTGGATGGGCGCGAGGGCGTCCGCAGTGTGGAGGAGGCCGTGGGGCTCGTCTGGAAGGCAACGAATTGAAGAGCTTGCTTTCGTAAAGGTATAGAGATGTGAAGGAGTGCATAGAGGTTTGGTCAAGAAAAAGGCGCCCGGCTGAGATGTGTCTGTTGGAATCTCGGGTCACACTGGGGTCACTTATGAAGAAGACCCTGCGAATTCTGACCGTCACCGCCCTGCTCGCCGCGCCCACGAGTGTCCTCGCCCAGACCGACACGGATACGACGGGCACGGGCACCACCGATACGACGGGAACCACGACCGATACCACGGGCACCGATACTACGGGGACGGATACGACCGGGACGGATACCACAGGCACCGACACGACGGGCACGGACACGACTGGGACCGATACCACGGGCACAGACACCACTGGGACCGACACGACGGGCACGGATACCACGACCACGGATACGACGGGCACGACCGATACGACCGGAACGGATACGACGGGGACGACCGATACCGCCGGGACCACCGACACCACCACAACGACGGACACCACGGCCACGACCACCAACCGCGGAACCGACTGGGGCTGGCTGGGCCTCGCCGGTCTGCTGGGCCTGGCGGGCCTGGGTGGACGCCGCGCCACGACCGCGCGCCGGGTGGACACCACGACGACCACCACGCGCCGTTAACTTTCCAGCAAATAGCCGCCGCCCGTGCTTGGGCGGCGGCTGTTTTTATCTGACGGCTGAAAGCCTTAGTTCAGCACCCCGGTCTCGAAGTCGAACTTCTGGCCGTCGTAATCCACGGTCAGCGAGCTGCCCTCGGGCACGCGGCCAACCAGGATTTCGCGGGCGAGGGGCGTCTCGATCTCGCGGGCGATGGCGCGCTTGAGGGGACGGGCACCGAAGGCGGGGTCGTAGCCCACCTGGGCCAGGTGGTCCTTGGCCGCCTCGGTGAGGTGCAGCGTGACGCGGCGCTCGGCGAGGCGCTTACGCAGGCCGGTCATCTGAATGTCGACGATCTTGTGCAGGTCAGCGGGGGTCAGCGCGTCGAAGACGATGATGTCGTCCACGCGGTTCAGGAACTCCGGGCGGAAGTTCTGCCCAAGCACGCCCAGCACCTGCTCGCGGATGCTCTCGGCGCTATCACCCCGGGCCTGGGCCTCCAGGATCAGCGGCGAGCCGATGTTGCTCGTCATGATGATCAGCGTGTTGCGGAAGTCCACCGTGCGGCCCTGGCCGTCCGTGAGGCGGCCGTCGTCCAGCACCTGAAGCAGCACGTTGAACACGTCCGGGTGGGCCTTCTCGATCTCGTCGAGCAGGATCACCGCGTAGGGACGGCGCCGCACGGCCTCGGTGAGCTGGCCGCCCTCCTCGTAGCCCACGTAGCCGGGAGGGGCCCCGATCAGGCGAGCGACGGTGTGCTTCTCCATGTATTCACTCATATCGAGCCGGACCATCGCGTCGGTCGAGTCGAACAGGAATTCGGCCAGCGCCTTCGCCAACTCGGTCTTGCCCACCCCCGTCGGCCCCAGGAACATGAAGGAACCCAGCGGACGGTTGGGGTCGTTCAGACCGGCGCGGGCGCGGCGGATGGCGTCAGCCACGCTCACGATGGCGCGGTCCTGGCCGATCACCCGCTGGTGAAGCTGCTCTTCCAGGTGCAGCAGCTTCTCGCGCTCGCCCTCCATCAGCTTGCTGACCGGAATGCCTGTCCAGCGGCTCACGACGGCGGCGATGTCCTCCTCGGTCACTTCCATGTGCGCGAACTCGGCGCCCTTGAGCTTGCGCTCCAGCTCCTGCACCTCGCGCTCCAGTTGCGGCAGACGGCCGTACTCCAGCTCGGCAGCTCGCCCGAGGTCGTACTCCCGGCGCGCCTTCTCGATGTCGGTACGGACCTGGTCCAGCGCCTCACGCTTCTCGCGCAGGGCCTGCACCTCGCCGCGCTCGGCCTCCCAGCGGCTGCGAACCTCGGCTAACTCGTCGGTGATCGCCCGCAGCGAGTCCTCGATGTCGAGCAGGCGGTTTTGGGAATCCTGGTCCTTCTCGCGCTTCAGGGCTTCGCGCTCGATCTCCAGTTGCAGCTTGCGCCGCTGGAGCTGGTCGATGCGCTCAGGGCTGGATTCCAGCGCCATCCGCAGCCGGGCGGCCGACTCGTCGATCAGGTCGATGGCCTTGTCGGGCAGTTGCCGGTCGCTGATGTAGCGGTGGGACAGTTGCGCGGCGGCCACGAGCGCGGGGTCGGTGATCTCCACATTGTGGTGAACCTGATACCGCTCCTTGATGCCGCGCAGGATGGAGATGGTGTCCTCCACGCTGGGCTCGTCCACGAAGACGGGCTGGAAGCGGCGCTCCAGGGCGGGGTCCTTTTCGATCTCGCGGTACTCGTCGAGGGTGGTCGCGCCGATCAGGTGCAGTTCGCCGCGCGCCAGGGCGGGCTTGAGCATGTTGCCCGCGTCGGGGCTGCCCTCAGTTTTACCCGCGCCGACGATGGTATGGATCTCGTCCACGAAGAGGATGACCTCGCCTGCGGACTGCACGACCTCGTCAATCACGCCCTTGAGGCGCTCCTCGAACTCGCCGCGGAACTTGGCGCCCGCGAGCAGGCTGCCCATCTCCAGCGAGACGATGCGCTTGTTCTTGAGCCCCTCGGGCACGTCGCCCTTCACGATGCGGATGGCGAGGCCCTCGGCGATGGCGGTCTTGCCCACGCCGGGCTCACCGATCAGCACGGGGTTGTTCTTCGTGCGGCGCAGGAGAATCTGCATGACACGGCGAATCTCCTCGTCGCGGCCGATCACGGGGTCGAACTTGCCGTCGCGGGCGCGCTGGGTGAGGTCGGTGCCGTACTTCTCCAGCGCCTCGAATTGTTGTTCAGCGGTTTTGGTGGTCACGGTCTTTCCTTTCCGGGCGCCTTGCACGGCCTGGCGCAGCGCGGCCTCGGCGGGCAGGCTGGGTACGCGGCTCTCGCGGCGCAGGGCGAGGAGCAGCGTGTCGGCGGCGATAAAGGCGTCGCCGAAAGTCTTGGCCTCCTCCTCGGCCTTTTGAAGGGCTCGGTTCAGCGCGGGGTCGAGGTACAGATTGTCACCGCCCCCCTGCACGCGCGGCAGACGGGCGATCTCTCCGTCCAGCTCGGTGCGAAGGGTCTTCACATCGGCCCCCGCGGCAGTGAGCGCGCGGGCGGCGGTGTCGTTGTCGGTCAGCGTCCGCAGCACGTGCGCGACGGTGAGGTTCTGCTGGTGGTTGGTCTGGGCGAGTTGCTGCGCGGCGGCCAGGGCCTGCGTGGCAGCTTCGGTGAAACGTTCGGGATTCAAGAGGGGTACCTCCGTGGGACAAATGCCTTCAGTACCCCTATTGTGCAACTTGAGTGTGGTTATGTCAAGTTTGTGGAGTGTTAAGAGCTGTGTTCTCTCCCACGGGCCTCACCGCCCAGAAGGCGCAAAGCGTCCGCCCTCTGCCCGAGTCAGGAGGCCGCCAATGAACTCGCCCATACCCTCGGCTGTGATCGGCTGGTCGTTCCAGGTCCCCTCGCCCCGCACCGGCCCCTCCCAGTAGGCGACCGAGGTGTTCCTCGTCAGCAACTCCTGCTCGTCGCGCACGGCGTCCAGGGTGAGGGTCAGGCCGGGGGCGCTCACGGTCCACCCCAGTACGTACTCGCGCCCGCTGGGGCTGCGGTACACCCGGCCCGGTGTCATGGTCACGTTCGGCACCTCGCGTGCCACACCCGCCTGATCCACCCGCGAGCCTGCCACCTGCACCACTTTCCCGGAGGCATCTCGCACCCGGTAGAGCATCAGGTCCGAGCCGTCCGAGAGGTGCAGCCCGAACCAGTCCCAGCGGGCCTGTGCGCCGGGCTGCTGGTCACCCCACTGGTGGTCGAGCCACACCAGCCCCCTCGCTTCGCGCGTCTCTCCCCCCGCCAGCGCCACCGTGCCGCTCGCCTCCAGCCGGGTGATGCTCTGGTAGTACAGCCGCCCGGTTTCACGAGTGCCCGAGTAGCCGGGCGGATGCACGACGAGCCCCTTGAGCGGCTTGAGCGTGAGGTTCAGCGGTCCGGCGGCGAGCTGGAAACTCCCGTCTGGCTGCTGGTTCAGGCGCCACTGGCCCTGCTCGACGCGCAGGGGCGGAAAGCCGTAACGGGTGCTCTGCGACTCGTTCTCGAACAGATTCAGGGTGTTCGCCCGCAGGTCGGCGACCGCGAGGTGCCCGGCATGGTAGGGAATGCCCCGGTAGTTGACCTTGAACTGCGCCCAGTGGAAGGCCAGCCCCGACTCGGGCAGATACCCGGAGACGTACCACCACTCCGTCGCCACATTGTGCGGCCCGAAGTCTGACGGCTGCGGCTGGCGGTTGGGATCGAAGGCCTCGGGGGGGGGCAGGCACGACGAGAGCAGGGTGGCGGAGGCCAGCGCCAGCAGGGGGAGCGTCTGGAGTCTCATGGCTCACCGTACCCGGTCCTGTCCCGGCGCTCGGTGGGCACCCGCACAGGAAAGGGGCCGCCCCCACATCGGAGGCGGCCCTGCATCTTGAATCTTTCTTTACTCGTCGCCCAGGTAGGCCTTGCGGACACTCTCGTCCTGGGCGATCTGGGCCGCCGGGCCGCTGAGGCGGATCTCGCCCGTCTGGAGCACGTAGGCGCGGTTGGCGATGGCGAGCGCCATGCTCGCGTTCTGCTCCACCAGCAGGATGGTCGTGCCGCGCTCCTTGTTCAGCTGCTCCACGATGTCGAAGATCGCCTCCACGAAGAGGGGCGAGAGGCCCATCGAGGGCTCGTCCAGCAGCAGGAGTTTCGGGTTGACCATCAGCGCGCGGGCAATCGCCAACATCTGCTGCTCGCCGCCCGACATCGTGCCGCCGAGCTGCCCCTCACGTTCCTTGAGGCGGGGGAACAGTGCGAAGGCTTCCTGAATCCGCTCCTCGATCACCCGGCGGTCGGTCACGGTGTACGCCCCGACCTCCAGGTTCTCGCGCACGGAGAGCTGCCCGAAGATGCGCCGCCCCTCCGGCACGTGGCTCATGCCGCGCCCCATGATGACGTGGGCGGGCACGCCGCTGACGTTCTGGCCCTGGTACACCACCTGGCCGTGGCGGGGCTTCATCATGCCGCTGACCGTCCGCAGGGTGGTCGTCTTGCCCGCCCCGTTGCCGCCGATCAGGGCCACGATCTCGCCCTCGTTCACCGCGATGTTCAGGCCCTTGAGAGCGTGGATGTGGCCGTAGTAGGTGTGGACGTCGCGCAGCTCCAGCAGCGGGGTACCGATCTCCTGCCTGGTCTGCGGCATCGTTTGCGTCTCAGGCATTCGGTCTCGCCTCCTTGCCGTACTCGCCCGCCGCCGCGCCGCGGCCCAGGTACGCCTCCATCACGCGCGGGTCGTTGCGGACCTGGTGGGGGAGCCCCTCGCTAATCTTCGTCCCGTAGTCGAGCACGGTGATGTTCTCCGACAGCGTCATCACCAGGCGCATGTCATGTTCGATCAGAACCACCGTCACCCCCAGGTCGTCGCGGATGCGGCGGATCAGGGCCTTGAGGTCCTCCGTCTCGCGCGGGTTCATGCCCGCCGCCGGTTCGTCCAGCAGGATCAGCTTGGGCGTGGTGGCGAGCGCCCGGGCGATCTCCAGCCTGCGCTGGTCGCCGTAGGGGAGGTTCGTCGCCAGTTCGTTCCGCCATTTGCTCAGCCCCACGAAGTCCAGCATCACGCGGGCCGTCTCGCGCGCCTCGGCCTCGGTCTGGTGGAAGGTGCCGGTCCGCAGCACGGCGTCCCAGAACCCCACCTTCAGCCGGGAATGCCGTCCCACCATGATGTTCTCCTCGGCCGTCATGGTGGAGAAGAGCCGGATGTTCTGGAAGGTGCGGGCGATCCCGGCGGCGGCGATCTGGTCGGGCCGCAGGCCCACGAGTTCCTCCCCGGCCAGCCGGATGGTGCCCCGGTCCGGGCTGTAGATGCCCGTGATCAGGTTGAAAAAGGTCGTCTTGCCCGCCCCGTTCGGCCCGATCACCGAGATAATGCTCTGGGGCGGCACCTGGAAGGTCACGTCGTTCACGGCGGTCAGGCCGCCGAAGGTCTTTGTGACCCCCTGCACATTGAGGATGGGGCCGGAACCCATCATTCTGCTCGCGGTCACCTGGTTCCTCCTGCCCGGTCCTCTTCCTTCTGGGGGGCGAATCCGGCGCTGTACACTTCGCCGCCCGTGGTGAGCGCCCCGGCGTTGCCCTGCGCGCTCTCGTCCTCCTGGTTGTCCTCCTGGTGCAGTTCCAGCGTGCGGCGGCGGTTGGGAAGCAGCCCCTCGGGGCGCAGCAACATGATCGTCACCAGGATGACGCCGAACACCAGCCGCTGAAGCTGCCCCGGGTTCACCTGCTGCGGAATCCACGCCACGTTGGAGGTCGCCTCGCCCAGCCCGGGCAGAATTCGCAGGTTGAGCAGCGTCACCACCGCCGCGCCCAGAATCACGCCGGGGAAGGACCCCATGCCGCCCAGGATCACCATGGCGAGCACGCCGATGGACTGGAACAGGTTGAAGCTCTCCGGGCTGATGAAGGTCTGCTTGGCCGCGAAGATCATGCCCATCGCGCCCGCGAAGGAGGCCCCGGTCGCAAAGGCGATCAGCTTCGTCTGCACCAGGGGCACGCCCATCGCCTGCGCCGCGACCTCGTCGTCGCGGATGGCGATCCAGGCCCGCCCGATGCGCGAGCGGTCCAGGCGGATGTTCACCGTCAGGATCAGGGCGATCATGACCAGCACGAGCAGGTACAGGAACAGCAGGTAGTACTGGTCGGGCTGGAAGCCCAGCGCCCCTGCCAGCCGGTCGAACCACGGCACGGGCGCGCTCTTGATCGGCGTGATGCCCTGCGAGCCCGCCGTGAACAGGTCGAGGTTGTTCGCCAGCACCCGGATTACCTCGCCCAGCCCCAGCGTGATGATGGCGAGGTAGTCCCCTTTGAGCCGCAGCACCGGCAGGCCGATCAGGACGCCCACGATGGCGGCGGCCATGACGCTCAGCGCCAGGAACAGCCAGAAGAAGTTGCCATTGATGCCCGTCGCCAGCCCCTGGGCGTGAAAGGCGTTCAGCA
This sequence comes from Deinococcus apachensis DSM 19763, assembly GCF_000381345.1. NCBI lineage: Bacteria > Thermotogati > Deinococcota > Deinococci > Deinococcales > Deinococcaceae > Deinococcus > Deinococcus apachensis. Next base: position 73,147 of record NZ_KB906399.1, read on the forward strand.
CGAGGAGCGCGCGGCCCGTCAGCAGCACCCCCGCGACCAGCCCGAAGCTCGCCAGCCCGAAACTCCAGGTCGAGAGCCGGGTGGGCCGCACGATGCGGCGCCGGATGTACACCATGCTCGCCGCCGTTACCGCCGTCAGGAAAAGCCCGAAGGCCAGCGTGGCCGCGTTCGTGGCGCCGGGGTTCTCGCCGTAGTAGCGCAGAATCTCGCCAAAACGTGGGCTGCCGAAGATGCCCCAGGTGTAGGCGCCCACCGCGAAAAAGGCCACGTACCCCAGGTCGAGCAGGCCCGCCAGCCCCACCACGATGTTCAGGCCCAGCGCGAGCGCCGCGAAGATCATGATCTGGATACTGAGGTCGAGCAGGCTGGTGTCCTCCTGCCCGGCCCACGGCAGCACCAGGAGCAGGCTGCCCAGGCCGACCAGCGCCTTGGCCCAGGGTGCAGCGCGCCACAGGTACGCGAACAGCACGTTGGCGAGGAAGAGCGAGACGACGACCGCCTCCACGATGGGATTCTGAAGCAGACTGCCCACACCACCCAGAGTGCCGATCAGATCGCCGTTGTGCGACAGCAGCAGCAGGCCGCTCGTGACCAGGAAGATCAGCAGGAGCAGGCTGGTCCGTTCCGGCGCGGGCCGGGCGCGGCGCGGGGCCGACGGGTTGGCAGCCGTCATACCTTCTCCACATTGCTCTTGCCGAGCAGGCCGGTCGGTTTGAAGATCAGGATCAGGACGAGCACGATAAAGGCCCCGATGCGCTGGTACGAGGCGTTGATGGATTCCAGGTTAGCGATATGTAGCAGGCTCCCGAACACGTTGGTCACGCCGATCAGGTTCTGAATCACGCCCAGCACCAGCCCGCCCAGCACCGCGCCCGGAATGGAGCCGATGCCGCCCAGCACGGCAGCCGTGAAGGCGATGATGCCCGGATCGAAGCCCGAGTAGGCGTTCACGGTGCCGAACTTCATGCCGAACAGCACGCCGCTGATGCCGCCCAGCGCCCCGCCGATCAGGAAGGTCGCACTGATCATGCGGTTGGCGTCGATGCCCATCAGACCGGCAGTGACCCGGTCCTGCGCGACGGCGCGGATCGCCTTGCCCAGCCGGGTGCGGTTCACCAGGTAGTTGAGCACGCCCAGGCTGAGCAGCGAGACCACGATCAGAATCACGTCTTTGAGCTGGAGGTCGATGCCGACCGTCCGCAGGACGTTGCCAACGGCGGCGCAGGAACTCTCCGCCGCGCAGAACTTGCCGCTGAAGCCTGCGGGCAGTGTGTACGTGAGGTCGAATCTCCCCTGGAAGCCCTCGATGATCCTCAGCACGTCCTGGAGGATCAGCGACACGCCGATGGCGGTGATCAGCGGCACCAGCTTGGGGGCATTCCGCAGCGGGCGGTACGCCAGCCGCTCGATGAGCACGTTCAGCAGGCCCGAGACGGCCATCGCGGCGACAAGGGCGATCAGCAGCTTGAGGTAGCCGTTCATGGGGCTGGGCGCGAGGACCCGGAAGATCTCAAAGCCCACGACCGCACCGGTCACGAAGACTTCCGAGTGCGCGAAGTTAATGAGCTGCAGCACGCCGTACACCATCGTGTATCCCAGCGCGATGATGGCGTACACAAAGCCCAGCACGAGGCCGCCCACAATCACGTTCACGATGAATGGCAGCAGTGTGGCGAGGTCCAAAGTCAGAACTCCTCTCTCGGTTGGTCCGGGGGATGGGGCGAAGACGGCGGGTGGTCACGCGGCGCAGGGAAAGAACCTTCCGCACACGGTAGCGCACCTCACGGCGCCCGGTCAGCCTCCGGCACAGCCCATCCCCAAAAAAAGGAGCCGGGCATGATGCCCAGCCCCAGGATTCGCGGGGGAGAGGTCGGGAATGGACTTCGCTCGGCCTTCCCCCGCCGTCTGGAACGGTGGACGGCGGCGTTACTGCCGCGCGGGCTTGACCGGAATGCGGGTGGCGAGCTTGTACTTGCCGCCCTGCACGTTCATCACGTACAGGGTGGCCGCCGTGCGGTCACCGACGCTGTTGAAGCTGACGTTGCCGGAGAGCAGGCCCGTGAAGCTGCCCTTGCGGATCGCCGTCTCCACCTGCTGGCGGGTGGGCGCCTTGTTGCCGTTGGCCTTGGCCGCGTTCAGGATGCCCTGGAGCACCACCTTGGCGGCGTCGTAGCCGAAGGCCCCGAAGCCCTGCGCCTGGTCCTTGAAGGTCTTCTGGAAGTTGGTGGCGAACACCCGCGCGGCGGGCAGCGCCTCGATGGGTGCGGCGACCGTCGTGAAGTAGATGTTGTTCGCGCCCGTCCCGGCGATGGTCGCCAGCTCGGAGCTGTCCAGACCGTCCCCGCCGACGACCGGGGTGTTGACGCCCGCGTCGCGGAGCTGCTTGATGAACACGCCCACCTGGTTGTAGATGCCGCCGAAGTAGATCGCGTCGGGGTTCTGAAGGCGGATCTTGGAGACGATGCCGGAGAAGTCGCTCTTCTCCTCGGTACCCTCGTTGGCGACCACCTGGATGTTCTTGGCCTTCAGCGCCTTCTCGACTTCCTTCGCCAGGCCCTCGCCGTAGGCGGTCTTGTCGTTCAGGATGTAGACCTTCTTGGCCTTGAGGTTGCCGGTGATGAAGTTCGCGCCCGCCGGGCCCTGCGCGTCGTCGCGGGCGACGATGCGGTTCATGTTGCTCAGGCCGCGGTCGGTGACATTGTTGGCGGTGTTGGCGGGGCTGACCATCGCCACGCGGCTGGCGGCCAGGGCGGCGCTGGAGGGGATGGCGACGCCGGAGTTCAGCGTGCCCACCACGGCGAGAATTTGCCGGTCGGCAGCAATCTTGCGCGCCTGAGCGGTGCCGGTCGCCGGGTCGGCCTGGTCGTCGTAGGCAACGAGCTGCAGGTTCAGGCCCAGCTTCTGGAACTGCGCCTTGTACTCGTTCACGGCGAGCTGCGCGCCGTTGCGAATCTGGGTGCCCAGGTCGCTCTGCCCGCCCGAGAGGGGCGAGAGCGTGGCGATCTTGACGGTCGTCTGGGCGCTGGCAGTCCCCAGGGCCAGGGCAGCCAGAACGGAGAGGCTCAGGGCGGATTTCTTCATGCGTCCTCCGGGGTGTTGCGCGGTATGCGCGGTGGTTGAGATGGCGCTGATTCTAGGCAGGTTATAAAGGGAAGTCAATGTAAGGCTCATGAGGTGAACTTCAACGGGAACCGGTTCCAAACCAATTCAGAAAAATGATGTTGCTCAAGAAGAGGAAGAAGAAGCAATAGTCCACTGCTCCAGCTGCGCCAGGGGCTTCTTCCCGCTAAAAACACGTGAGAGGGCCGCCGATGGGGGTGGGGGGAGGTGCACTTTCCCGGAAGCACCCTCAAACCAGGTCCAGGTACCGCTCCAGTTCCCAGGGGTGGACGGTCGCGCTGTACTCGCGCCACTCGGCCCGCTTGGCGGCCACGAAATGCTCCATGACGTGTTCGCCCAGCGCCCTGGCGATCACAGGGTCCTTTTCCAGCTCGTCCACCGCCTCGCGCAGGTCGGCGGGCAGTTCGCGGATGCGGTGGTGGCGCTTCTCACGCACGGTCATGCGGAAGATGTTGCGCTGGATGGCGGGGGGCGGCTCCATCTGCCCCTCGATGCCATCGAGCCCCGCCGCCAGGAGCGCGGCCAGCGCCAGGTACGGGTTGCAGGAGGGGTCGGGCATCCGCACCTCGGCGCGGGTGGAGTTGCCGCGCTTGGCGGGAATGCGGATCAGCGCCGTGCGGTTGCTGGTGCTCCAGGCGACATTAACCGGGGCCTCGTAGCCCGGCACCAGCCGCTTGTACGAGTTGACGAGCGGGTTGGTGATTGCCGCCATGCCCTCGGCGTGTTCCAGTATTCCGGCGATGAAGTGCCGGGCGGTGTCCGAGAGGCCGTGTTCACCCTCCGGGTCGGCGAAGGCGTTCTGCCCTTCCCGGAAGAGGCTGAGGTGGCAGTGCATCCCCGAGCCGTTCACCCCCACGATGGGCTTGGGCAGGAAGCTCGCCAGCAGGCCGTACTCCAGCGCCACCCGCTTGACCACGAACTTGAAGGTGGCGATGCGGTCGGCCGTCTCCAGCGCCGGGGCGTAGCGGAAGTCGATCTCGTGCTGTCCGGGCGCGACCTCGTGGTGGGCGGCCTCGATCTCGAAGCCCATCTGCACCAGTTTCCCCGCGATCTCGCGCCGGATGCGCTCGCCCCGGTCCACCGGGGCGAGGTCGAAGTACCCCGCCTTGTCGTGCGTGACCGGGTTCACGCCTCCACCCGCGTCGCGCTCGAACAGGAAGAACTCGGGCTCGGTGCCCACGTACATCTCGAAGCCCTTCTCCCGCGCCCGCTCCACCTGCCGCTTCAGCACGAAGCGCGGGTCGCCCTCGAAGGGCGTGCCGTCCGGCAGGGTTACGTCGCAGATCAGCCGCGCGACCCGGCCCCGGCCCTCGTCCCCCCGGGAGAACTGCGGGTAGATCAGGAAGGTGGAGAGGTCGGGCGAGAGCAGCATGTCGCTCTCCTCGACGCGGGTAAAGCCTTCGACCGCGCTTCCGTCAAAGGTCACGTCGCCGCGCAGGGCTTTCTCGAACTGGGACTGCGGCACCTCTACGTTCTTCGTCGTGCCCAGGATGTCGGTGAATTGCAGCCGCAGGAACTCCACGCCCTCCTGCCGGAGCGTGCCCAGCAGGTCCTGCGCGGTGGGTGGGGGGGGTGGGATCATGGGATGTCAGGGCCTCCGTGCCCCCTGACCGTAGCTGGAAGGGGGGGGGACGCGCAAGCCGTGGCGTTCCGATGGATGCGACTTGTCCTTCGGCTTTTGTCCTTCTTGCCAAAGGGTAGTGGACAATTTGCAGATCTGATATGCAGAAATGGGAGGTGTCCAGCCTATCTGTGCAAGTTGTCGCGGCCGCGTTGACCACCTCTTCCACACGCGCCTATACTCGCGGGAACTGCATGGCGGGGCACAGTTCCGACCACCCGCCCGGAGGGGATGCCTTATGAACCACGATCTGGACGTAATTTCCGCCGCCCGCAACTGGCGGGTCGAGACCTCGCCGCCCGCCTCGCCCGCCCAGGTGGTCGGCGAACTCTTTGCCAGCGACGTGCTGACCCTGGAGGAGCTCAAGAACCGGCTCTCCAAGTCGGCGTACAAGAGCCTGCGGGGCACGGTGGAACGCGGCGAGACCCTGGACCCCGCCATCGCCGACACGGTCGCCCTCGCCATGAAGACCTGGGCGATGGAGAAGGGCGCGACCCACTACACCCACTGGTTCCAGCCCCTGACGGGCGCGACCGCCGAGAAGCACGACTCCTTCGTCTCGCCGAACGGGGACGGCGGGGCCATCGCCACCTTCAGCGGCAAGGAACTCATCCAGGCCGAGCCCGACGCCTCCTCGTTCCCCTCGGGCGGCCTGCGCGCCACCTTCGAGGCCCGCGGCTACACCGCCTGGGACCCCTCAAGCCCGGCCTTCATCATGCGGCACGCGAACGGCGCGACCCTGTGCATCCCCACCGCCTTCGCCTCGTGGACCGGCGAGGCGCTGGACCTCAAGACGCCGCTGCTCAGATCGGTCGAGGCGCTGAACCAGGCGGTGACCCCGGCGCTGCACCTCTTCGGCGCCTCCCTCGGCACCCGGGTGGGCAGCACGCTGGGCGCCGAGCAGGAATACTTCCTGATCGCCGAGGAGTTCTTCTTCCGCCGCCCCGACCTGGTGATGACCGGACGCACCCTCTTCGGCGCGCAGCCCCCGCGCGGGCAGGAGCTGGAGGACCACTACTTCGGCGCGATCCCCGACCGGGTGCTGAGCTTCATGACCGACGCCGAGCAGCAGCTCTACGCGCTGGGCATCCCGGTCAAGACCCGCCACAACGAGGTCGCCCCCGGCCAGTTCGAGATCGCCCCCATCTTCGAGCAGAGCAACGTGGCCGCTGATCACCAGCAGCTCATCATGCAGATCCTGCGGAACACCGCCCGCAAGTACGGCCTGGTCGCCCTGCTGCACGAGAAGCCCTTCGCGGGCGTGAACGGCTCGGGCAAGCACTGCAACTGGAGCATGGGTACCGACGCGGGCGAGAACCTGCTGGAACCCGGCGACACCCCCCACGAGAACCTCCAGTTCCTGTTCTTCTGCGCGGCCGTGGTCAAGGCCGTGGACGAGCACCAGGACCTGCTGCGGATCTCGGTGGCGGCGGCCAACAACGACCACCGCCTGGGCGCGAACGAGGCGCCGCCCGCGATCATCTCCATCTTCCTGGGCAGCGAGCTGACCGAGATCTTCGACCGTCTGGAAAGCGGCCAGGGCGGGCGCGGCGCCGAGGCCGGTCTGCTGGGCCTGGGCTCACCCGTCTTGCCGCCGCTGCCGCGCCACGCCGGGGACCGCAACCGCACCAGCCCCTTCGCCTTCACCGGCAACAAGTTCGAGTTCCGGGCGGTGGGCTCCTCCCAGAGCATCTCCTTCCCGATCACGGTCCTCAACCTGATCGTGGCGGACGCGGTGCAGTCGCTCACGGCCGAGTTGCAGGCCCAACTCAACCGCGGCGCGGGGCTCGACGCGGCGGTCGGCGAGATCGTGAAGACGACGTACAGCAAGCACAAGCGCATCGTGTTCAACGGCGACGGCTACTCTGAGGAGTGGCACCGCGAGGCGGAGCATGAGCGCGGCCTGCTGAACCTGCGGACCAGCCTGGACGCCATTCCGCTCCTGACGAGCCCGGAGAACGTGGAGCTGTTCGGCAAGTTCGGCGTCCTCTCCGAGCGCGAGCTGGCGGCCCGGCAGGAGATCATGTACGACATCTACTTCAAGACGGTGAACATCGAGGGCGAGACGACCGAGTACATCGCCCAGACGATGATCCTGCCCGCCGCCGCCGAGTACCTGGGCGACCTGAGTGCGGTGAAGACGCCCAGCCGCGCCCTGGACGCGACCGCCACCGAGGTCGCTGCACTCACCGACGAGCTGTACGACGCCCTCCAGACCCTGCGCGAGCAGAACCGGGAGACAGGCGGCGAGGAGATCCACGACAAGGCCCACCACGTCCGCGACCACGTGCTGCCCGCGATGAAGCAGGTTCGGCAGGCCGCCGACCGGTTGGAGAAGGTCGTGGCCGACAAGCACTGGCCGCTGCCTACGTACCGGCAACTGCTGTTCGTGAAGTAAAGAGGTCAACGTTCAGAAAGAGAAGGGAGCCGTCCGCGTCCGGACGGCTCCCTTCTCTTTCTGTGGGCTGCCCTCTGATCGCGGACGGCGGGCCGCTGGTAAACTGACCCTGTGTTGAACATGCTGCGTAAACCGTCCGTCACGCCCGCCGAGCTGGAGACCGGGCTGGCCGAGCTGGGGCTCGACGGGTCGCAGCACGTGATCGTCCACGCCAGCCTGAAGTCGTTCGGTCACCTGGAGGGTGGGGCGCGGGCGGTGGTGGACACCCTGACCGCGCGGGCCGCGACAGTGGTGGCCCCGGCCTTCACCTACCACACCCTGCTGCGCCATCCCACGTCGCCCGTCCACGCGCGCTTCCACCGGGACTCGCGGGTCAGCCGCGACATCGGCCGGGTGCCCCAGGAACTCGTGGAGCGGGCGGATGCGGTGCGCTCCTTCCACCCCACCCTGAGCTTCATCGCGCTGGGCGCGGAGGCGGGGCGAGTTACGGCGGCGCAGACCCTTGCCAGCCCCTACGCGCCGGTCGGCGCGCTGTACGACCTGAACGGGTACGCCCTGCTGATGGGCGTGGATTTCGGCAGCAACACGACCATCCACTACGGCGAACATGTCGCCGGAATGCCGCTTCTCACCCGCTACGTGCCGCTGGAGGGTCAGGTGCTGCCCACCGCCTTTCCCAACTGCTCGGCGGATTTCGGGCGCCTGGAACCCTATGTACGGGGGCGGTCCACCCGGGTCGGCAACGCGACGCTACGCCTATACCGGGTGCGCGACCTGGTGGACGGCACCGTGCGGCTGCTGACCGCCGACCCCGAGGCGCTGCTCTGCACCTATCCGGGCTGCCGCTGCCAGGAGGTCCGGCGGATGGTGCGGCAGAACGGGTTGACGCCGCGCCCCCAGACGCCCCAGCCCTCCTGAGAGGCACCTGGACGCTCTACCCTGGCCCCATGACCCTCGCCCTGTACCATCAGTCGCCGACCCTCCTCACCTTCACCGCCACGGTCCTGGACGTGCGTGACGGCGCTGTGGCCCTCGACGCCACGGCCTTTTACCCCGAGGGCGGCGGGCAGAACGGGGACGCGGGCGTGCTGCGTTGGCCGGGCGGCGAGGCCCAGGTCCTCGATACCCGCAAGGACAAGCCGAGCGGTGTGGTCTGGCACGAGGTGGAGGGGACATCGCCCCCGGTCGGCACACCAGTGACGGGCGAGGTGGACGCGGCGCGGCGCTGGCGGCACATGGCGCGGCACTCCGCGGAGCATCTGCTCGCCCAGGCTTTCCTCCGCGTCAACCCCGCCTTCCGGGTGGCGGCGGTCAGCATGCGGAATGCCGAGAGCACCCTCGATCTGGAGGGTGACCCGGCTGAGGCCGACGTGGAAGCCGCCGAGACGCTGCTGCGGGAGACGTTGGCCCGCGGCGACCTCACGCTGGAGACGCCCACCGTCCCCGAGGCGGACCTCCACCTCTACCCCCTGCGGCGGGAGACCAAGGTGCGCGGCGACGTGCGGCTGGTGATCTTTCGCGAGGCGGACGGCACCCCCTTCGACGTGAGCGCCTGCGGCGGCACCCATGTCCCCCGGGCGGGCCAGGTCGCCCCGGTCGTCGTGCTGCGGACCGAGCGCATCCGGTCGGGCCTGACCCGAATCGTGTTCATGGCGGGCGAGGAGGCCGCCGCCTTCCTCACGGGCGTGTACCGGGAGGCCCGCGCTCTGGCCCAGGGCTTCAGCGTGCCGGTTCCCGCCCTCCCTCAGCGGGTCACGGCGTTGGTGGCGGAACGGGACGCCCTCAAGGTCGAGGCAGCGGCCCTGCGCGAGCGGCTGGCCGTGGCCCTCGCGGATGCGGCGCCGCTGGAAGAGGTCTCTGGGGTCCCGCTGCGCTGGCTCACCCTGGACGACGCGGCGCTCCTGCCTGCCGCTCTGGCCGCCACCCCGGCGGGGGAGGTGCGGGGCGCAATCGCCCCGGGCGGACGCTGCGGCATCGGCAGCGGGCGGGTGGATGTGCCCGCCGGGAACCTGCTGGGAGCTGCGCTGAAGGTCACGGGCGGCAAAGGGGGTGGCCGCCCCGCGCTCGCCCAGGGAACGACCGAACGTCCCGGGGAATTCAGGCAGGCTGTTCGCAGCCTGCTGGCGGATGCCTTACAACCCGGTTAAGGCCTTCCTCCCGGCTGCCAGTTGACACTCCCATCACGCGCCGCCCGCTATGCTGTGGGCGCATGAAAAAGAACCTGATGCTGGTGGGCGCCGCGCTCAGCCTGAGCAGTTGCTCCTCCTTGCTGAGCCCGGACCAGCCCGACGTGACGGTGACCGTCATCGGCGTGAACGACTTTCACGGCAACCTGCTGCCCACTGGCTTCTCTGGTGTCAAGATCCCCGATCCCGCCGACCCCACCAAGCAGATCAACCTGCCCGCGGGCGGTATCGAGGCCATCGGCGGCGTCCTCGCCCAGGCCCGCAGGGACAACCCCAACACGGTCTTCGTGGGCGTGGGCGACATGACGGGGGCCAGCCCCCTCATCAGCGCCCTGCTGCGCGATGAGCCCACCATTGACGCCCTGACCCAGCTCGGCATGCAGGTCAACGTGGTCGGCAACCACGAGTTCGACAACGGCATCCAGGAACTCCTGCGCTTCCAGAAGGGCGGCTGCGACAGCAACGCGCCCGAGCGGGCCTGCAAGTACGAGAACACCTTCCCCGGCGCTGGATACACCTACATCGCGTCGAATGTCATCGACGAGAAGACCGGCCAGCGCGTCTTTCCCGCCTACAAGATCGTGAACGTCGGCCCGGCGCGCATCGCCTTTGTGGGCGCGGTCCTCAAGGACACCCCAACCGTCGTGACCCCCTCGGGCGTGGCGGGCCTGCGCTTCGAGGACGAGGTGGCGTCCATCAACTCGGTCATCCCGCAGATCAAGCGCGGCGGGGCCGACGCGATCATCGCACTCGTCCACCAGGGCGGCGCGAGCAAGGATGGCTTCGACATCACCGACTGCAAGACCCTGACGGGGGACATCGTGAACATCGCCAAGGGGCTCGACCCGGCGATCAGCGTCGTGATGACCGGCCACACGCATAGGGGCTACAACTGCCTCGTGCCCGACCCCAGCGGCAAGGAGCGCGTGGTCATCCAGGGCGACGCCTACGGCCACCTGCTCCAGCGCCTCGACCTCAAGATCAGCCTTCAGAAGGACCAGGTGCTGTCCGTCAAGGCCCAGAACGTCGTTGTCGATGCCAAGAATGGACCCAAGGACCCGGCCATGACCGCCATCGTCCAGAAGGCCAAGGCCCTCACCGACCCGGTGGCGCAGCAGACCATCGCCACCCTGGGCGCCGAGCAGATCACCCGCGCGCAGAACGCGGCGGGCGAGAGTGCCCTGGGCGACGTGATCGCCGACTCGCAGCTCGCGGCCACCCGCGCCCCCGAGAAGGGCGGCGCCGTGATCGCCTTCATGAACCCCGGTGGCATCCGCGCCGACCTGCCCGTGAACCTGCCCAATCCGCAGCGTAAGGTGACCTACGGGGACGCCTTCACCGTGCAGCCCTTCGGCAACATCCTGACGGTGATCACCCTGACAGGCGCGCAGATCAAGGCGGTGCTGGAGCAGCAGTTCGGCAACCCGTCGGCGACCGACAACCGCATCCTCCAGGTCAGCGAGGGTTTTACCTACACCTGGGACAACAGCAAGCCCAAGGGGGAGAAGGTCAGCAACATCGCCCTGAACGGCCAGCCCCTCGATCCCGCCGCCTCTTACCGCGTCACGGTGAACAACTTCCTGGCCGATGGTGGCGACAACTTCACGGCGTTCACGCAGGGCACGAACCGCCTGGGCGGTGACGTGGACCTCGACGCGTTCGTGGCCTACCTGAAGTCGAAGACGGTCACGCCGGGGCCGAAAAATCGCATCACCCGCCTGAACTGAGGTCGGGTGTCAACCGGGGAGGGAGCCTAAGCGCGCCCCTCCCCGGCGCCTATTTCTGGAGCAGGGCCGTGAGCTGCCGCCGGATGGCATCCAGGACAGGCGCGCTTTTCAGGCAGGCCGCGAGCGCGCGGGTGGCGTGGTGTTCGCTGCCGGTCATCGCCTCACTCAGATGCGCCGAGACGGTGGGATGCAGCCGCCCCGCCCGGTACAGCGCCGAGTCGAGCAGGTCGTCCACCGGCAGCCGGGTGTGCCGCTCGCCGTCGGGGGTGACCGTCTCGATCACCGCCCGGCCCCGCTCGTCCGCGACAAGGTGGGCGTGTAGGGGCCGCCCGGCATGGCGCGTGATCTGCTCGACGGTGGGGATCAGCGCATTCACCAGGTTCACAGCGAGGCTGAGGCCCAGCAGGTGCGCCCGGGCCACATCCAGCTCGCCACTTCCCAAGGTCTGCGCGAGGCGCCGGGCCAGGCGTTCGCCCTCGGCATGGAGCAGGGACTGGGGGTCGTCCTCGTGGGCAGCTCGCGTCACGCCTCAGGCTAGCGCGTGGGTGGCAGCCCTCTTTCTCAAAATCTTCTCTGCGCGCCTATCACCCTCGTCCCCAGGGAGCGCCTAGCCTGCGGGCATGGAAGGCAATCTGGGGGGCTTTTTCACGCAGTTCGAGGCGGTGGTGGGCCTCATCACGCGGTATCTGGCGACGGGGGTGGAGGGAGCCTCCGGCATCATCGTGGGGCTCGCGGTGATCGAGGCGGTGTGGCGCTCGTTGGCCCTGTTCTTCGTGCAGCACGAACGCCCCGAGTCGCTGAAAGAGGCCATCCGGCTCCGCCTGGGCCGCTGGCTCTCGGTCGTGCTGGAATTCCTGCTGGCCGCCGACATCCTGCGGACGGCCGTGGCGCCGAACTGGAACGACATCGGCAAGCTGGCAGCCATCGCGGCCATCCGAACGGCGCTGAACTACTTCCTGGGCCGGGAGGTGCGCGAGACCGAGCAGCAGACCGCCGACGCCAGGATCACCCACCCCATCCGCCAGGAACAGGGCCAGCAGTAGGAGTGGAAGGTGCTCCCCCTGCTGCGTCTGCTCGTGGAACTGGTCACCAACCTGGTCCTCTTCGGGTATATCGTCGCCGCGCTGCTGACCCTAATTCGGGGAGGGGGTATACCCCGCGCCCGGCTCCTCGTTGTGGACGGCATCCTGTTCGCGCTGAACCTCAAGGTCGTGGCCACCCTGCTGCGGACGATGGAGATCACCACCTGGAACCAGATCGGCCTGTTCGCCGCCGTGTTCGTGCTGAGAGCCGTCCTCAAGCGCGTCACGACCTGGGAGCGCCGGGAATTGCGGCAGGGCCACGGCTGAGCCCCCCAGTCCTGTCTGGGCAGGTTCGATTTTCGCCGTCTCTCCCGCCACACGGGCGGAAGAAGAGCATGGCACCGTAGTGTAATCTCAGCGGGTATGAACGTCATCGGCCAGGTCACCGTGCTCCCCCAGCTTCCCGAGGCTACCTCGCGGCTGTCCGAACTCGCCTACAACCTCTACTGGTCGTGGACGCCGCACGCCCAAGCGCTGTACCGGGACCTCGATCCCGAAATTTGGGAGCGCTTCCAGCACAACCCGGTGCGCGTGCTGCTGGAGGTGTCGCAGGACCGCCTGGAGCAGGCAGCGGCCGATCCCGATTACCTGGGGCGCTACAAGCAGGTGTTGGCCGATTTCGACGCCTACATGGGGAAGAAGGACACCTGGGCGAGCAAGAATGCTTCCGCCCTCGGTCCCGTCGCCTACTTCAGCATGGAGTACGGCTTCCACGAATCGCTGCCGATCTACAGCGGTGGCCTGGGCGTGCTGGCGGGCGACCACTGCAAGAGTGCGTCCGACCTGGGCCTGCCCTTCACGGCGGTCGGGATGCTGTTCCACCAGGGCTACTTCCGCCAGCTCTTCAACAAGGACGGCTGGCAGGAGGAGGCCTATGACGAACTCGACCTGACCACGTTGCCGATCAAGCCCGCGCTGACCGCCGGGGGCGAGGAGGCCCGGGTAAGCGTGCAGATCGGGAACCGCGAGGTCCACGTGCGGGTGTGGGACCTGCGTGTGGGCCGCATCCGGGTCCTCCTCCTCGACGCCAACGTACCTGAGAATTCCGAAGAGGACCGTAAACTCACCGCGCGGCTGTACGGTGGCAACCAGGAACTTCGCGTGCAGCAGTACGTGCTGCTGGGGGTGGCGGGCATCCGGGCGCTGCGCGCGCTGAACGTCTCCGCGCAGGTCTACCACATGAACGAGGGCCACGCCGCCCTGCTCGGCCTGGAGCGTATCCGCGAACTCGTGGAGACGGGGCTCGACTTCCGCACCGCCACCGAGACGGTCGCCAGCTCCACCCTGTTCACCACCCACACGCCCGTGCCCGCCGGGAACGACGCCTTCGCGTACGACCTGATGGACCGTTACCTGGGCCGCTGGCCTGCCCTGCTGCACGCCTCGCGCGAGGAGCTGTATGCTCTCGCCCGTCACGACCAGTTCTGGGACGGCCACTGGGTCCCCACCTTCTCCATGACCGTGTTCGCCCTGAACATGAGCCGCGCGGCGAACGGCGTCTCGGAGCTCCACGGCAAGGTCAGCCGTGACATGTGGAAGTTCCTGTACGAGGGCGCCGAGGCGGGGGAGGTGCCCATCGGCCACGTCACGAACGGGGCGCACAACCTCACCTTCACCTCGCAGCCCATGCGCGATCTGCTGGGCACGGTCCTGCCCGGGGACTGGACCGAGCGGCTGGAGGACGAGGAGATGTGGAAGGCCGTCGAGGAACTTTCCGACGCCCAACTCGCGGACGTGCAGCTCGACATGAAGCGCGAGATGATCGAGTTCGTGCGCCGCCGACTGCGCGAGCAACTGACCCGCAACGGGGCGAGCGCCGCCGAAGTGGCGGCCACCGACGGCGTGCTCTCCGAGAACGCGCTGACCATCGGCTTCGCCCGCCGCTTCGCCACCTACAAGCGCGCGACCCTGCTCTTCCGCGACAAGGCCCGCCTCAGCCGCATCGTGAATGACCCGCAGCGCCCCGTGCAGTTCGTGTTCGCGGGCAAGGCGCACCCCGCCGACAATCCCGGCAAGGCCTTTATCCAGGAGATCTACCGCGTTAGCCAGGAACCCGAGTTCCGCGGCAAGATCGTGATTCTAGAGAACTACGACATGAACGTGGCCCGCCACCTCGTTCAGGGCGTGGATATCTGGCTGAACAACCCCCGCCGCCCTCTGGAGGCCTCCGGCACGAGCGGCATGAAGGCCAGCTTCAACGGCTCACCCAACTTCAGCATCCTTGACGGCTGGTGGCGTGAGGGGTATGACGGCACGAACGGCTGGCCCATCGGCGAGGAGCGTGAGTACGCCGACCTGAACACGCAGGATGACGCGGACGCCTTCAGCATGTACTCGACTCTCGAAACCCAGATCGTGCCCCTGTACTACGCCCCGCCCCAGCCCGACGCCGAGGGCCGTAGCGGCTGGCGGCAGGTCGTGCGCCGGGCCATCGAGACCGTCAGCCCACGCTTCTCCATGCAGCGTCAGGTCATTGATTATGTCAATCAGTACTACCTGCCCCTGACCGAGCGCGGCGCAGCCCTGGCGAAGGACGGCAGTCAGCGCGCCCGGGAGATCGCGGGCTGGAAGAGCTGGGTGCGCCAGCAGTGGCCCCACACCAGCCTCCAGGCCAGCGCCCACCTGCCCGCCACTGCCCGCCCCGGCGAACGCGTCGAGGTGCAGGCGACCGTGAACCCGGCAGGCATCAAGCCCGAGGAATTGCGCGTCGAGGCGGTGCTGAAGCGCGGTGACCAGTTCACCCGCGTGCCCCTCGCCCCCCGGGGGAACGGCCACTACAGCGCCCAGGTCCCTCTGGAGGACAGCGGCCTGTACTCGGTGGGTGTGCGGATGCTCCCCGAGATCGAGGGCCTGAGCAACGACCTGGAGGCGGGCCTGATCAAGTGGGCATGAAGAGGCTCTGAGGGGTGATGGGGAAGGAGGAGCTGCGGCCGACGCTTCAGCTCCTCCTGTCTTGTTCATGGCTCACCCTTCGTGGCTCCGAGCCCCATAATGCCCCCCGTGCGCCGCGTCCTGCCCCCATCCATACCCCCTATTCCGGCGCTCCTCCTCTCCATGCTGAGCATCCAGGGCGGTGCGGCTTTCGCCAAGACGCTTTTTCCCACGTTGGGGGCGGCGGGCACCACAGCGCTGCGAGTGACGCTCGCGGCGGCCCTGCTGAGCCTGGTCTTTCGCCCCAATCTACGCGCCCTGACTCCGGCGGCGTGGCGGGCCGTCCTGCCTTACGGCGCCGCACTCGGTCTGATGAATCTTTCCTTCTACCTCTCCCTGACGCGGCTGCCGCTGGGTCTGGCCGTCACGCTGGAGTTCGTGGGGCCGCTCGTGCTGTCCCTCGCGCTCTCCCGCCGGATGCAGGATTTGCTCTGGGTCGCCCTCGCCGCCCTTGGCATCGTCCTCATCGCGCCGCACGGTGGGGGAGAGGGGCGCCTCGACCTCCTCGGCGCCGCGCTCGCCCTGACCGCTGGGGCCTTCTGGGCGCTCTACATCCTGGCGGGGGGGAAGTTGGGGAGGCGGGTGCCGGGTGTGACCGGGGTGGTTGCGGGGATGATCGTGGCGGCGGTGGTCACCCTGCCCTTCGGCCTCCTGACAGCGGGAGTCACCCTGCTCGCCCCCACCGCCCTCCTCACGGGCCTGGCCGTCGCCGTCCTCTCCAGTGCCCTGCCCTACAGCCTGGAGATGGCCGCCCTGCGCGCCCTCCCCGCCCGCGTCTTCGGCGTGCTGATGAGCCTGGAACCCGCCATTGCCGCCCTGAGCGGCCTGCTCTTCCTGCACGAGCGCCTGTCCGCCCTGCAGTGGCTCGCCATGCTCTGCGTGATCGCCGCCAGCGCGGGCATCAGCCTGAGCGGTGATCGGGCGGTGGTGGAGGCGGAACCGGCGAACTGATGTCCCGCTGCCGCCGCACAGCAGGCAGACGAACGGTCGGGCGAACCTGGTGCTAGACCTTCAGGGGTTCAAGTGACAGGGCCGGGGCCGTCTCTTCCGTAGTGGGCAACCTGAAGCGTTCGCGCAGGAAGCGGCCCTGCGTGAGCACGCGGTCGGCGGCCACGTGGTCGAGGCGCAGCGCGTCCTCCACCCCCTGGCGGATCAGTTCCAGCTGTTCGGTCAGGAGAGTTTCGGGGTTCAGGCCCTGGGCGTTCAGCTGTTGCCGGGCGCCGTCCTTCAGCTCCAGGTAGGCGCGGAGCGTCTCGGGAAGGTACTCGGCCTGGGCCTGCCGGAGCAGGTAGCTGCTGCGGGCGTCGAGCGAGGTGGGTGCGTCGGCCAGCTGGGAGAGCAGGGCCAACGCCATGCTCCGCTGCGGCTCCGGCAGGCGTAGCGCCAGTACGGGCGCCGCATTCGGGTCGGCGGGAGCCGGGGCTGGCAGCGGGAGCGGCCGCTGCGCCTCCGCCAGCAGGCGCTTCTCCCGCAGCACCTGAACTTTGTGTCTGCCCGAGACGTGGATGATCCCCATCACGCCCCCGAAGATGCTGCCGAACACCGCCACGATGATGAACACTGCTTCCACGCGCTCTCCTCCTTAAAGGCCCCGGCCGACCGTGACCGGCTCTCATTTCAACACAGAAAGGCCGGGGCACCCGCTCCCCGGCCTCCGGCTCCGGACCTTCAGTCCTGCACGGGCATGCTCGCCGTAATGGCCGGGTCCACTCCGTCCTCGAACCGCTTGAAATTCTCGCGGAACATCCCCGCCAGTTTGCGCGCGGTGCGGTCGTAGGCGTCCTTATCCGCCCAGGCACCGCGCGGGTTCAGGACTTCGGCGGGCACCCCCGGAACCTCGGTCGGAATCTCCAGGCCGAAGAAGGGTTCGCGCTCGAAGGTCACGTCGTCGAGTTCGCCGGAGAGGGCCGCGTTGATCAGTCGCCGGGTGTGGGCGATGCTCATTCTCTTGCCCTGGCCGTATTGCCCGCCGGTCCAGCCGGTGTTCACCAGCCACACCCGGGCGCCGCTCTCCCGCACCTTCTGTGCCAGCAGACGGGCGTACTCTCCGGGGTGCCGGGGCATGAAGGGGGCGCCGAAGCAGGTGGAGAAGGTGGGCTGCGGCTCGGTGACGCCCTGCTCGGTGCCGGGAATCTTGGCGGTGAAGCCGCTGATGAACTGGTACATCATCTGCTCGGGGGTCAGGCGGCTCAGCGGAGGCAACACCCCGAAGGCGTCGGCGGTCAGGAACACGACGTTCCTCGGGTGTCCGGCGCGGCCCTCCTCGACGATGTTGTCGATCTCGGTGATCGGGTAGGCGCTGCGGGTGTTCTCGGTCAGGGAGCCGTCGTCCAGGTCGGGCATCCCGCCCCCGTCCAGCACCACGTTCTCCAGCACCGTGCCGTACGTCCGTGTGGTGCGGTAGATGGCGGGCTCGGCCTCGGCGTTCAGGTTGATCACCTTGGCGTAGCAGCCGCCCTCAAAGTTGAAGATGCCCGTGTCGGTCCAACCGTGCTCGTCGTCGCCAATGAGTTTCCGCTCGGGATCGGCACTCAGGGTCGTCTTGCCCGTGCCGCTCAGGCCGAAGAAGAGGGCCACGTCGCCGCCCCTGCCCACGTTCGCCGAGCAGTGCATGGGCATCACGCCCTGCTCGGGAAGCAGGAAGTTCAGCACGCCGAAGATGCCCTTCTTGTTCTCGCCCGCGTACTGGGTGCCCCCCACGATGATCATTCGCCGGGTGAAGTTCACCAGGATGAAGGTCTCGCTCCTCACGCCGTCGGTCGCCGGGTCCGCCTTGAAGGACGGAATGTTGAGCACCGTCCAGTCGGGCCGGAAGTCCTCGCGCTCCTCCGGGGTGGGCCGCACGAACATATTGCGGACGAAGAGCGAGTGGTAGGCCATCTCGGTCACCACCCGCACCCCGATGCGGTAGCGGGGATCGGTGCCCGCGAACACGTCCTGCACGAACAGTTCGCGCCCCTCGGCATAGGAGGTCATCCTGGCGAGCAGGCGGTCGAAGACCTCGGGGCTGATGGGCGTGTTGAAACCGCCCCACCACACGCTCTCCCGCGTCAGGTCGTCCTTGACGATGAAGCGGTCCTTGGGGCTGCGGCCGGTCTTGTCGGTGCGGACCGTGAGGGGACCGCAGGCGGCCTGCTCGCCCTCGCCCCGGCGAATGGCCGCCGCGTACAGCTCGTCCACGCCGGGGTTGTGATGGATGGTCGCGTCGGTGATACCGAGGTTTTGCAGCAGCGGAGTCTGGGTCAGGCTCATGGCGGGTTCCTTTCGGTCTCGGGCAGTCCCGGGGGTGGGGGACGGAATGTCTGAATATTCGCATTCATCCTGCCCCAGGAACCGGTTCCATTCCAAACGAACGGTTGTTACGTAGGAGGGGACAAAAGGCGGGGGAGCGCCCTGGCGCGGCGCTCCCCACCTTGCCCGCGCGAACTTCAGCGGACCGAACCGCCGCCCGCCCCCTGCTCGAAGGGCTGGCCCTGTATGTCCACCACCCGGACCTCTCGGTAGCTGCCGGGCACGCGAACGATGGTCCAGGGGCTGGTGATCGCCTGGGTGGTGATTGTGCCGGGGCCGGGGGCCGATAGGGCGACCGTCAGCGTGAGCACGCCGTTCTGGGCGCTCGCCCCGGTGACGCGCACGCTGTAGCCTCCGGTAGACCGCTGACCCAGGAACACGCCGACGACCGTCTCACCGCCCGCGAGGTTGGGGACATTGGGCACGCCCGTCTGCCGCCCATAGGCGACGTTGTACAGGGCGCTCACGCCCGCCTGGGTGGTGGCGACCTGTACGGCGGAGGTGGTCGCGCTGGCGTTCGTTCCGCTGGCAAGGACGGTCAAGTTCAAGCGGCCTCCGGGGGTGGGTGCTGGAGTCGGGGTGAAGTTGCCCGCGCTCGCGGTGACGGTCCGCACGCCGGGCAGCACGTACAGGGCCGTGCGGCGGTACTCCCCTGCGGTGGGCTCCACCGCCAGGGCGGCGTCGGGTACAGTCGCCTCGTTGAGCACGGCGACGGCCAGCGTTCCCTGGTTCAGCAGCGCGGAGCCCAGGGCGGTCGCCTCGGCCTCGGTCAGGTTGCCCGCGCCGCGTAGACCGTTCACCGGGGTCCCGGTCACCCCCCGGCCCGAGGTCGAGTTCAGGCGGGTCCAGGTGCGCCCGTCGGTGTAGTAGATGATCCCCCCCGCCTCGCTGAAGGAGATGTCGAACAGGCCGCGCGTGTCACGCGTCAGCACCAGCTTGGGGGACACGACCGTCGTCGGCACGCGGTACGTCGCCTTCCCGTTCACGCTGAGGGTCCCGGCCACGGCGAGGGGGTCCTGCACCTGCGCCCGCAAGTCCACCGCCTGTCCCCCGAGCTTCACGCCCGTCTGCCCGCCCGACCCCAGGGTGCCGTACACCCACACGATGCGTTCCTGGGTGCCGCCGTACAGCAGCACCTCGTGGACCTTGAGGGTGCCCGGGCCGTTCACCGAGCAGCCCGCGAGAAGACCCGCGCCCAGCAGCGCGGCGGTCAGCGTCTTGTTCATGCGGCCAGCTTAGGGGCGGTCTCTGACGACCGACTGAAGGTGCCCTTGAGCAAACACCCACGCGGGAAAGGTCAGGCCAGGCGTCCCGCCAGCAACTCCCGCGCGTGGCCCAGCGCCGCCTCCGAGGCGTGGCCGCTCAGCATCCGCGCGATCTCCTCCAGGCGTTCCTGGGGGCTCAGCAGCCGCACCCGGCTCACCGTGCGCCCGTCCTCAATCCCCTTTTCCACCTTGTAGTGGTGGTCGGCATGGGCCGCGATCTGCGCGAGGTGGGTCACGACGAGAACCTGCCGCTCGCGGGCCAGACGCCCGAGTTGCCCGGCCACCGCCAGGGCCGCCGCGCCGCCGATCCCCGCGTCCACCTCGTCGAAGACCACGGAGGGGGTGTCGGCCCCCAGCACGGTGCTGATCGCCAGCATCACGCGCGACAGCTCGCCGCCCGAGGCCACGTCCGCCAGGGGACCCAGCGCCTCGCCCGGGTTCGCCGTGAAGTGCAGTGTCACGTCGCTCAGGCCGGAGGGACTGGGGTTCGGCAATGGCGAGAGGCGGAACTCCAGCCGGGCGTGCGGCATCCCCAGCTCGCGCACGACGGCGACGAGGGCCTCGGCGAGCGGCCCCGCCTTCCGGGTCCGGGCCTCGTCGAGGGCCTCCCCGGCCCGCCGCGCCTCGCCCTCCAGGCGGCCCACCTCCGCCTCCAGGGTACCCGCGTCCTGCTCGTCCTGGGTCAGCGCCGCGAGTTCCTCCTCCGCCCCCGCCTGGAAGGCGAGCACGTCCTCCAGTGTCGGCCCGTACTTGGCGCGCAGCTTGCCCAGCGCCGAGAGCCGCGCCTCCACCCGGGCGAGTTCCTCGCCGTCGGGGGCGCTGTCCTCGGCCACGCCGCGCAACTCGCCCACCACGGCCTGCACGCTGTCCAGCGCCTCGCGCAGGTCGCGCTGAAGCTGCGCGCTCGTCTCGTCGTATTTCGCCCCGGCGTTCAGCGCCTTTACCGCATCGGCGATCATCCCCGCCGCGCTCGTCTCGCCGTCCGAGAGCAGTTCCAGCGCCCCCGCCGCCCCCATGGCGATGGTCTCCAGGTTCGACAGCCGGGTGAGTTCCGCCGTCAGCGGCTCCTCCTCGCCGGGCTGGGGACCGACCGACGTGATCTCGCGCACCTGGAAGCTGAGGAGGTCGAGCTGCCGCGCCCGCTCGCGCTCGTTGGTGCGCAGGGTGTCCAGCCGGGCGCGGGCGTCCATCCAGGCGCGGTAGGCCGCCGCGTAGGTCGCCAGTTCGGCCCCCACCTGGCGGTCGAGCAGGGACCGCTGGTTGGCGGGCGTGAGCAGGCTGACCGCGGAATGCTGCCAGTGGATCGTGAGCCTGCCCGCCGCCCACTCTCCCAGCTCGCGCACGCTGACGACCTCGCCGTCCAGCCGGGCGGTGCCGCGTCCCTGGGTGGTGACGCGGCGGCTGGCGCTGCTCTCGTCCCCGCCCTGCTCGCCCCAGAAACCCGTTACCAGCAGGCTGTCCTCGCCCGTGCGGATCAGGTCGGTGTTCGCCCTGGACCCCAGCAGCAGCCCCAGCGCGTCCACGATGATGCTCTTGCCCGCGCCCGTCTCGCCGGTAAAGGCGCTGAAGCCCGGCCCGAACTCCAGCGTCAGGTCGCGGATGGTGGCGAGGTTCCGCACCTCCAGCCGCGCGAGGTGCGGCCCCGCCACGGCCGGGGCAGGCACGGACGGGGACGGCGCAGGGGAGGCGGTGGCGGCGCGGGCCTTGCGGGTCACGCCCCCGAGTGTAGAGCGTTTGCGGCCCGGGGAAGGGGCACGTGGCTCACGGTGAAGCACACGGGAACATGAAATCCACGTCACGTTCTCCCCACGTTCCTGCCTCGGGTGGCTCGCAGAATGGCCCTATGGTCCTCCCGCCTGCCGCGTGGAGTGACGAAAGGAGCACCACATGAACGACAACGACCCAGGCGTGAGGGGCGGCAGCCTGCTGCTGCTCGGCGCGCTGAGCGCCCTGGCCCTGAACGCGCAGGTCCGCCGCCGCCTCATCGAGGGCGGGCGTGACCTCTTCGGCACGGCGCAGGAGACGTTGGACGAGACCGTGAAGCCCGTTCTGTCGAGCTCCGCCAGCCAGGCGGAGCACGGCGCCCATGTTGCCACCCAACGGGGAGCGAAAACGCTCGGCACTCTGGGCAAGAAGGTGCCGGACCGGGCCCAGGCCCTGCTGGATGAGGCGCGGCACGAGGCCAGGGTCGCGGCCCACAAGGGGGCCCAGACGGTGGAAACGTTGCGGGAAGAGGTGCCCAGTCGAGCCCACTCCCTGTTGGAGGGTGCCCAGGAAGCCGCGGGAACAGTGGCGGGTGCGGTCGGTGCCGAGACTGCCGAACTCGCCCAAGAGGTCCAGCAGACGGCCCGGAAGGTCCAGGACCGGGTGGCCCGGCACCACCACGAGGCCGAGCGGAAGCTGGAGCGGCGCCAGCGCCAGGCCCGGCGCGAGGCAAAGAAGGCCCGGAAGGCTAGTCGAGCCCTCGCCTCCCGGGCAGAGGCCGAGGTGGGAGGCTGGCTGCGCGGCGCCGAGGGCAGCTTCGAGAGCCGTCGCCGCGACGCGGAGAGCCTGCTGCACCGCGCTCGCCGGGGCGCCGAGAAGGAATTCCGGGCGCGCCAGCGCGACTGGGACGCCGACAAGCTGGAGCGGGCCATCGCCAAGAAGGTCGCCCCCGTCCAGAAGCAGACCGAGCGTGAACTCGCCCGTCTGGACAAGCAGGCCCGGCGGCAGCGCCGCGCCCTGGAGGCCCAGCGCCGGGCCGAGGGGCGTGGGGGCTTCGGCGGCCTGCTGCTCCTCGCGCTGGTCGGTGTGGGCGCCGTCGTCCTGGCCCGCGTGCCCAGCGCCCGCCACTCCATCCTGAAAGCCGTGGAGTCCGTCAGCCCCGAGGCGGCCGAGCGCCTGCACCGGGCCAGCCGCCAGGCCCGCAACATCGTCGGCACCATGTGGCTGGAGCCCCTGGAGGAGGGACCCCGGCCCGCCCCCGCCGCTCCCGCCCCGGCCGCAGGAACGCAGGCGGGCACGAGTGGCGCGACCTGGGGCTCCTCGCCCGCCCCGGGTGCCCCCGCGGCGAGCCCCACGGCGACGACGGCCCCGGGGACCAGTCCGAATCCCCCGCAGAACCCCGCCAGCAAGTCCAACTGAGCCCCGCACCCATCGGGCCGCCTCCACCCCGGGGCGGCCCTCTTCGTGACGCGCGGTACACTTGGCCCTGATGTCCGCCCCACCCGACGCGCCCCTCGCCCTGATCGGTCACCCGTCCCGCGCCGCCCTGGCCCTCCGCGAGGTCGGCCTGCTCGCCCTGAACGTGCCGGGCGACGACCTCCCCGCCGTGCTGCTTGCCTGCCGGACCCTGCGCTTTGTCGGAGCCCTCGTCCACCCCTCGCGTGAGGCGTCGGTGACGGAGGTCGTGGAGGCTGACCCCGACGCGCGGCGGGCCGGACGGGTGGACGCGGTCGCCTTTACGGGCGGTGCGTCAGGGGGGTCAACTGGCACCTACACCCTGGCCGACGCCCTGCTGGACGCGGTCGAGGCGAGCGGGTACGCGGCGCGCGGGGCGAGTGCCCTGCTCGTCGGCAATGGCCCCGACCTCGCGCAGGCGCTGCCGCTCGTGCGCCTGGGCCTCGGCCAGGTCACGGTGGCCGCCGACAACCTTCCCGAGGCGCAGCGTTTCATCCGCGACCTGCCGGGCAACCTGCGGGTCTATGCCCTGGGCCGCCGCGACCCGGCCCTGCTGTCTCTGGCGGAACGGGCCGACCTGATCGTGCTGACGGGGGGCGCCCTTCCGCCGGGCCTCCTTCAGCCCTACCATACCCTCGCCGACCTTACCGGGCAGGGCAAGGCGGGGACGAGTGGGGCAGCGATCCTCGACCTCTCCGCCCTGCCTGCCCTGCGCCTCTCCCGACAGCTGCTGCACGCGACGGGGCAGCGGTATCGCCCGGAGGATCTGGCGGGACTGGCGGAGGCGCTGGTGTAAAACGCCTGATGCGGAATGAGGAGTTGGGTAAAGAGAGCTTTTTCCCGTTGCACAAGACGGCAAGCTGGCGCTTGCCTCCCCCCTCTGCAAGCAGCTCTACGAGTCCCAGCCTCCCCCGCAAGGGGGGAGGGGCAAAAGAGCTCACCCGGAAGGCAACTTTTCTATTGCCCATCCAGCGTGCAAAGGAGAGGCGCAGGGGCTACTTCCACACCCCACGCCTCTCCTTACCCATGTCTACTGCGTGCTGCGCGGGTCCAGCACGTCCCGCAGACCGTCGCCAAGCAGGTTGAAGCCCAGCACCGTGAGGAAGATGGCGAGGCCGGGAAAGACCATCGTCCAGGGGGCGTCGATGTAGTACTGCCGCGAGTCGCTGATCATGGTGCCCCACTCGGGCAGGGGCGGCTGCGCGCCGATCCCCAGGAAGCCCAGCGCGGCGACCTCGATGGTGGCGGTGGCGATGCTCAGGGCGCCCTGCACGATCAGCGGCGAGAGGCTGTTGGGCAGCACATGCCGGAAGATCATCCGGCCCTGAGTAGCCCCCAGCGCCCCCGCCGCCTGCACGAACTCGCGCTCGCGCACACTGAGCACGACCGCCCGCGCCAGGCGGATGTAAACCGGCACCTGCACGAGCGACACGGCGAGCATGGCAGTCACGAGCTGCGGGCTGTTCAGCGCGAAAAGGCGGTCCATCGCCTGGATCAGCAGGGGCGGCTTGTCCGCCGAGAAGATGCTGGCAAACCCGATGGCGAGCAGGATGGACGGGAAGGCCAGCATGACGTCCGACAGGTAGCCCACCACCGTGTCGAACCACCCGCCGAAGTACCCCGACAGCACGCCCAGCAGCGTGCCCACGACGAGCGCCAGCACCGTGCTGACCACGCCTACCTTGAGGCTGAGCTGCGCGCCGTGCAGCACGCGCGTGGCGACGCTGCGCCCCAGGTTGTCGGTGCCGAAAGGGGCGGCCCAGGCATTGACGGTGCCCGTCGCCGGGTCGCGGTACACGTCCGCCGTGTCCCTGTTCCACAGCGCCTGAACCGAGGGGGGCTTGAGGTTCAGGCGGTAGTTGCGGTCGGTGGTCGGATCGTAGGGATTGATGATTGGAGCCAGCAGCGCCAGCAGCACGAACACGGCCACGATGACCGCGCCGACTTTGCC
Source organism: Deinococcus apachensis DSM 19763 (assembly GCF_000381345.1). Classification (NCBI taxonomy): domain Bacteria; kingdom Thermotogati; phylum Deinococcota; class Deinococci; order Deinococcales; family Deinococcaceae; genus Deinococcus; species Deinococcus apachensis. The sequence continues at coordinate 97,878 of NZ_KB906399.1, forward strand.
GGGCGTGGAGCGCCGGAAGCGCCGCCAGAAGATGCTGGGCTGACGCTTGGGGGCCGCCTGGGGAGGGGAGAGGGTGGTCATACGGTCACCTGGCCTAGCGGTACTGGATGCGGGGGTCGAGGGCGGCGTAGCTCAGGTCCACCAGCAGGTTGACCACACTCACGACGAGCGCGGCGAAGATCACCCCGCCCTGGATAATGGGGTAGTCGCGCTGGCTGATCGCGTCGTACACCCACGACCCCAGACCCGGCCAGGAGAAGATCGTTTCGGTCAGCACGGCGCCGCCCAGCAGCGCGCCCGCCTGAAGGCCGATCACGGTGACGACCGGCAGCAGCGCATTCCGCAGGGCGTGCTTGAGGGTCACGGTGCGCCCCGCGAGCCCCTTGGCGCGGGCGGTCCGCACGTAGTCCTGCCCCAGCACCTCCAGCAGGCTGGAGCGGGTGATGCGCGCGATGATCGCCAGCGGAATCGACCCCAGCGCGATGGCGGGCAGGATCAGGTGACGGATGGCGTCCCACGCGGCGGCGGGCTGCCCGCGCAGCAGGGCATCGAGGACGTAGAAGCCGGTGAGGGGTTGCAGTGTCGTCTCGTTGCCCAGCCGCGCTGAGGGCGGGAGCCAGCCCAGCCGCACCGCGAAGAAATACGAGAGCAGCAGCCCCAGCCAGAAGATCGGCATACTCACGCCCACCAGGCTGATCGTGGTGGCGAGGTTGTCCCACGCGCTGTTGCGCCGAAGCGCCGCGACGACCCCGGCGGGCAGGCCGATCAGCAGGGCAAACAGCAGCGCCGCCACGGCGAGTTCCGCCGTCGCGGGGAAGCGGGCGGCCAACTCGTCGCGCACCGGGATGTTGCTCTTGATCCCGCTGCCCAAATTGCCCTGCACCAGCTGGCCGACATACTTCGGGAACTGCGCGTCGAACAGGTGGGCGGGGTCCTTGTAGTTGATGAACCAGGGCTTGTTCAGCCCAAGTTGCTCGCGCAGGGCGGCAGCGGCCTCGGGGGTGGCGCGCTCCCCCAGCATGGCGACGGCCGGGTCGCCGGGAATCGAGCGCACAAAGGCGAACACCACCACGCTGATTCCAATCATCACCAGCAGGGTCCGCAGCAGGCGGCGGATCAGGTAACTGCCCAAAGCTCGGCTCTCCTTCTCTTGATCAAGGGCACGCGGGGCGGGCCATGCCTCTCGCCCGTCCCGCGTGCCTGCCTGTGGTCAGGGGCGCGGCGCCCCTGACCCCGGCTTACTTTTTGCCCACCAGGCTGATGTTGTTGAAGGCCTCGCTGCCCAGGGGGCTGGGCACCCAGCCCTTGACGTAGGTGCGGGCCGCCGCCAGCGGGTTGCTGTGCACCACCGGAATGCGGTAGTTCGCCTTGTAGGTGATGTCGTGGATCTGGGCGTAAGCCTTCGCCTTGTCCGCCTGGCTGACCGCCGCGCGGCCCTGCTCCAGCAGCTTCTCGAGCTGCGCAGGGTTCCAGTTGATGTCGTCGGAGGCCGTGGGGCCGTAGTAGGCGCTGTAGAAGTTGTCAGGATCGCCGTAGTCGCCCGTCCAGCCGATCATGTACATGTCGAAGCCGGGTTCCTTGTTGCGGTCGTCCAGGTACTTGGCCCAGTCCTCGGTCTTGAGGTTGACCTTGATGCCGATGGCCGAGAGGTCGGCGGCCATCGCCTCGGCGATGGGCTTGGGCGACGGGAAGTACGGACGGCTGACCGGCATGTACCACAGGTCCAGCGTGAAGCCGTTGGGGTACCCCGCCTCAGCGAGCAGTTTCTTGGCCGCCTGGGGATCGAACTTGTAGTCGGCCGGGACGTTCTTGGAGTTCGCCCAGGCGAGCACCGGGGGCAGGAAGCTGGCGCTGCTGATGCCCAGCCCCGGCCAGAAGGCCTCCACGATGGCGTCCTTGTTGATCGCCATGGAAATAGCCTGGCGCACCTTGTCGTTCTTGAGGTACTGATTGCGGTTATTCAGGCTGAGGAAGCCCACGTTGAAGGAGGGGCGCTTAACCGCCACAAGGTTCTTGTCCGCCTGCACGCTCTTGAGGCTGTCGGGCGTCAGGTCGTTGGCGAAGTCGATGGTCCCGGCCTTGAGCTCGTTCAGGCGCTGGCTGGCGTCCTTGATGGAGCGGACGACCAGGCTGTCCACCTTGGGCTTGGCGCCCCAGTACGCCTTGTTGGGCGTCAGGGTGATGCGGTCCCCGGTGCGCCACGACTGGAAGATGAAGGGTCCGGTGCCGACCGGCTTGCTCGCTGGCGTGCCGTACTTCGCCCCCTGCTGGCGAATGGCGGTGGGGCTGGCGATCCCGAAGTAGCCAGCGCCAATCACGCTGGGGAACACCGTGGAGGGCTTGTTCAGGTCAAAACGCACCGTGGAGTCGTTCACCTTGGTGACGCTCTTGAGCACGGAGGTCGCGTCGCCCTTGTAGCCGCCCATGAGCTGGCCCCAGATCTCGTAGGTGCGGCCCTGGTTGCGGAAGCCGAAGGCGTTGTTCTTGTCCCACCAGCGGTTCACGTTGAACACCACCGCGTCGGCGTTGAAGGGCGTGCCGTCGTGGAACTTCACGTTCTTGCGCAGGGTGAAGGTCCACTGGGTCGCATTCGCGTTGGCCTTCCAACTCGTCGCCAGGCCGGGAATGGGGTCGGTGGTGCCGTCCTTGAAGTCCACCAGCGTGTCGTAAATCTGACGCTGCACGGCGATGCTGATGCCGTCGGTGATGTTGCCCGGCTCCAGGCTGACGGGGTCCCCGTTGTTGCCGAAGACGAGCGTGGCGGCTCCGGCGCTGGGCAGGGTGGCGAGCAGGGCGGTCAGGAGCAGTTTCTTCATGTGGCCTCCAGGTGCTGCGTCAGGCCGCGTCCCCCCGCTTGGGCAGCGGACGGGAGGGCGGCGAGCAGCGGGATCGAGCGCAAGTGCGCTCAGCGTAGGGGGGGGCGGGAACAGTGTCAAGGGAAGGTGAACCGGGCGGGGGGGCGCGGACCTGGCAAAGGGCAAGAAAGCCCTGCCCACGCCGCCTCACGGCCCCGGCGTGAGTTCGCCCAACGCGGCCTGCGGCTCGTCCGGGCCGATACTCACCCGGCGCTCGTCGCGCGGCTCGTTCGCCCCGCCGTAGATGCCGTCGCCGTCGCGGTCGCGGCCCCCGATCACGCTGAAGGTCCCGTCGGGCAGGTAGGCAGTGAAGCGGCCCAGCGCGTCGAGGGTGGGCTGAAAGGCCGAGCCCCGGTTGCCCTGCACGCGCAGCCCCAGCGTGTTGCTGACGGTCAGGTTGCCCAGTGCCGCCGCCGGGTTAATCATGCCGTAGCCGAACGCCTCGTCGCGCCCGGCCTCGCCCAGATCGGTGGTGGTCGCCACCATGCGCGCCAGCGTGTCGTCCCGCCCCTTGGTGACGCCCTTGCTGAGCAGCAGGGCCGCGAGCGCGCTGACCTGCGGGGTGGCCTGGCTGGTGCCCGCGTAGCTGTAGTAGGTGGGCTGATCTTTGGCGTAGTCCCAGTCGGTCGAGAGGATCACGTCGGGGTAGGGTTTGCCGTTCAGGCTGCCCCCATTGTAGAAGGTGGCCTCCCGCGAAACGTCCACGCCACCCGGTGCCGAGAGCATGACCTGCGGGTAGCTGTTGCTGTACTCAGCGTGAACGGGAGCGCTCGCCCCCGAGAGGGTGACTGAGGCGACCGCCACCGCCCCCTCGCAGGCTGCCGGGTAGTAGGGCTCGCTGCCGTAGCCGTTGCCCGCCGCCGCCACCACGAGGGCGCCCCGCGCGGTCACCTCGGCCACCGCGCCGCACAGGGGCCGCGCTTCCTCGGCCGACACCGGCCCCCCCAGGCTGAGGTTGATCACCGCCGCAGGATGGGGGCTGGTGTACGTCTTTCCCCCCAGCGTGACCGTGAGGCCCGCCGCGTAGCGCACTGCGTTCACGACATCCGCGGTCGTCGCATTGTCCGCCGTGTCGATCACCCGGATGGGCAGCACTTTGACGGACGCCCGGTACGCCGCCCCCACCACGCCGCTCGTGCTGCACGACCCGCAACCCGCGTACGGCGCGATCTTGCCCCAGCGCGCGGCGATGATCCCCGTCACGTGGGTGCCGTGGCTGCCGGTGCTCCGGCCCGGGGTGTCGGGATCGGTGGGATCGGTGTCGGGGCCATTGCCGTCCCCGTTGCTGCTGCTCGTCACGACGTCCAGCGCGCCCTCGCCCGGCCCGTAGAGCACCCCCTGAAGGTCGGGGTGGTCGAAGCGGACCCCCGTGTCGATCACCGCCACCGTGACCGGTCGGGTGTACCCCCCGGCCTCCATGTCGCGCCAGACCGCCCCGTACCCCAGCAGCTTGTAGGCCCACTGGAGGCCCGCGTACTGGTCGGTGGGCACCACGGGCTGGCCCAGCCCCTGCGCGTGCAGCACGGCATTGGGCACCGCATATTCCACGTTGGGGTCGGCTTGCAGGCTCCGCAGTGCCCCCGCCACGTCCGCCGTTTCCAGCAGCACGGCCCGGCTGCCCAGATCCCGCCGCTCGCCGCGCGGAACGTCCAGCCGCGTCAGCGTGCCCCGGGTCACGTCCTGGGCCGCCTCGCTCAGGGTGGTCACCGGGACTGCCCGGCCCAGTGCGACGGCCTGCGCCGCCGCCGAGCGGTACTTCACGATAACGCCGCGAGCTTCCCCGGCACTCTGCGTCCCCAGGCGGCCCTCCGGCTCCACATCGGTCGCCTGCACGCTGGCCGCGTCCATCACCCGCCCGGTAACCGTGTACTGGTCCGCGGTGACCGTCCAGACCGTGCGGCCACTCGCCGAGCCGTTCTTCCAGACGACCGTCACCTCACCGCTCAGCCGGGGCTGATCCGCCGAGACCGGCGTTCCCCGCGACCGGTCCGCTGTGAAGTTCACGCTCACGTCGCCTTTTCCGGAGGAAGGCGAGACGCTCAGCCAGTCGGGCACCTTCTCGATGCTCCATGACCCGCCGAAGGACTGCGACGCCGAGGTGCTCAGCGCCCTCCCCAGCGCGACCGTCTGGGGGGTGACGGGCTCGGGAGTCTGTGTGCAGGCGGACAGCAGCGCTGCCGTGAGCAGGGCGGAAAGTCTTTTCATGTAGATCTCAGCATGCCTCATCGAAAATGAAGGTGCATGAACGCTCTGGCGACGTCAGAATGGGGCGTGCCCAGCGGACGTATTCACAATCTCATCAATATCGCTGCCTACAGCGTCCTCGCTACCGGAGTGCTGCTTGCCACCCGGCAGAGCCTCCTCACCGTCACGCCCGCGCAGGCCCTGAACTTCAGCCTGGGCTTTTTCGCGGGCACCTTCCTCCTCTCGCCTGACCTCGACCTCGCCGAGGGCCGGGTGGACAGCAAGCGGCGCTGGGGCGTGCTGGGGGTGCTGTGGGTGCCCTACGGCATGCTCTTCAGCCACCGCGGCCTCTCGCACACCTGGCTGATCGGCCCGCTCACCCGGCTGGCGTACCTCGCTGTCATTGTGGGCCTCGTCGTCGGCCTGCTGCGCTTCGTGTGGCCGAACATGCCGCTCCCGACCATCCCGCAACCCCTCAGCCTGAAGGTGCTGCTGCCCCTCTTGAGCGGCTACTACCTCAGCCAGTGGCTCCACCTCATCGCCGACGGCGTGCGGCCCGACCATGGAATGCGCCACGCGCGGCGGAAGGTGCGGGGCCGGGCCTGAGGGGCGCCGGTCAGGCCTGGAAGGTCAGGGCGCGCAGCAGGAACCGGAACAGGGCGGCGGCGACCGCCAACGCCGGGAGGACGATGCCCCTCACCACGTTGAAGGCTTCCTGTGCCTGCCGCACCCGGGTGGCGACCCCCACGCAGATGTCGCGGGCGGCCTTCAGCCCCACAGCGCGCACCTCCCGGGCCGACACCCCCGCCCCCGCACAGTCCTGGAAGGTCACGCAGGTCTCCCCGAGACGTGCGGCCAGCGCCTCGGGGCTCAGCGTGTCTCCTTCCACAGACTTCACGAACCCGAACGCCGTGCCGCCCAGCACCCGCACCGTCTCGCCCCCGACCTGAAAGGACGGCGCGCAGGAGGGCGGCGGCAGGCCCACGAGCAGACCCACCTGAATGAGCATTCAGGGGGACTTCTGGGATGAGGTGCAAATCTGTGGAACCGGGCCTATCCCGCCCGCGTCTGGAACACCATCACGTCGCTCGTTTCCGTCAGCGGCCCACCCTGGAAGCTTCCCGTCACGCGCGGCGGCTCGAAGCCCGCGCAGCGCAGCAGCCACTCCATTTCAAAGCGGGTGTAGTACCGCTGGGTGAGGGTATAGTGCCGCCGCCGCAGCGTGCCGTCCGGCGCCGTGGTGTCGGCGTAATACTCGGTCGTCACGTGCTGCCGGACCCGGTCGTGCCGCTGTACCAGAAAGACGTCGGTGCGAGAGCCGTCCGGGGCGTGGAAGGTCTCGCCCTCGTGCCGCAGCGTGTTCATCTCGCCGTATCGGGGCACGTACAGGTCGAACATGAACTGCCCGCCCGGCTCTAGGTGTGCCCGGAGGTTCTCCAGAGCGGCCAGTTGCTCGCCCGGCGTGTACAGGTGCATCAGCGAGTTGAAGGGGGCGATGATCAGGGGGAAGCGCTCCTCCAGCCGGAAGGTGCCCGCCTCCCCCTGCACGAACTCCAGCGTCAGGCCACTCTCCCGCGCCCGTGCCCGCCCCCGCTCGATCATCCGCGCGCTTGGCTCCAGCCCCACCACCCGCACGCCCCGGCGCGCCAGGAAGGCCGTCACGCGGCCCGTCCCCGCCCCCACCTCCAGCACCGGCCCACCGGCCCGCTCGGCCACGCCCGCGTAGAAGTGCAGGTCGTCGCGGTAGATGTCGTACTGGTGGTCGTAGAGGTCGGCGAAGTCGTCGTAGTTCACGGGGAAGAGGGTACGGGGAAAGTGGGAACCCCGTGCAAGCGGGCTGCACGTTGGCGCAGGGCGAGTCAGACGGGCAAGGTCTTGACCTGCAACCCTTTTCGGGGTCGGTCCTGCCGCAACCACTCCAGCACGTCTCCCGCCCACTCCTCGGGACTGCTGGAGGAGGGGTCGATCACGAGATCCCCCTCCCCGTGGGCATACACCTTGTCGTAGGCCCAGCGGGCCAGACCCCGCGGCCTTCCGGCCCGGGTGGCTTCCCGCTCGGCCTCCCAGGCTTCGCAGGCCTCCAGGGGCGGTTTGAGCGTGATCAGGAGAGGGTGAAAGGGCTGCCACAACCGCGCCGCCTCCTCGACCCAGGAGCGTTCCAGGAACAGCACGTCCACGAGCACATTGTTGCCGGAGGTCAACAACCCCGCGACCGCGTGGTGCAGCCCGGACACCACCTGCTGGCCCACCGGACCCAGCCCAAGCCCGGTCACGGGTGGAGCGGCGCCGTCCGCCGTCTCGTACCACGCTCCCTCCTTCTCCTGCGTCTGAAAAGGAAAGTAACGGAGCGGCATGGTCATCCACAGCAGGTCGTAGCCCAGCAGCAGGTACGGCTCTTCCAGCCAGCTTTGCAGGGTGCGGCAGAAGGTGCTCTTGCCCGCGCTGGACGTTCCATTCACGACGATCAATCGTCCCGGGCTCACAAGGGCACCACCACGGACTTGCCTGCACTCTGCGCCATACATGATGGTATCGTGCTGGCCGCCTGCCCAGAAACCTTGAAGGCTGGGGCGGAACCTGGGGATGGGCCTGCGGTTTCGCGCCGTGTGAATCAGTGACTTCCCCGGCCCTTCCCCGCCCCGTACCGCTCCACGAACGCCCCCCGCCCCATCACGCTTAACCTGGGCTCGGGTGCCTGAGAAGCGCTGCCGTAAGCCCGGCGCAGCACGCTCGCCCACAGGCGCAGGCGTTGAGTCGTTGCAGGAGAGAGGTTCTGCGTCTCGAAGCCCAGCGTGGCGAGGAGGGGGGACAGGGCGCTCAGGCAGAAGACGACCCGCGCATCCCGCAACTCGGGTCGCGTCTGGAGGTCCCGCGCCACGTCCCGCAGGTCCTCCCGGGCGAGGCGCAGGCTGCGGCGCAGGCCCAGGTCCACCAGCAGCGGATTGTTGACGTGGAACTCGGCGGAGGGGGTGCCCTTGCGGATGGGGGTGCCGTCGGCCAGCGTCACGCCCTCCAGGGGGAACCGCACCGGCCCCACCCGGAAGAGGTTGTCCGCGTGCCCCCCGGCGGGCCGGGTGTTGCCCAGCCGGTCGAACACCTGGTCGAGACTCCCCATCAGGCGCCTTGGCAGGTCCCTGAGGGTCAGCGGCCGTGCGCCGTCCAACTCCCCCAGCGGCACGAGCGCGTGGCCCCGGCCCCGCAGGTCCTCAAGCAGGCCGGGCAGCATCGGCACCGTGATTCGGGCCCCCGGCCCCGCGTCGTGCAGCACCACGACAGCACCGGGGTGGGCGAGCGCGTTCACCCTCTGCCGCACCGATTCGGGGGTGGAGGCCGGGTGCCAGTCGCGCCCCTCGATGTCCCAGTGCGCGCCCGTCACCCCTGCCGCGCGCTGGCCGAGCAGCGTGGCGAGGGTATAGGCGCCATGTGGGGGCCGGTGCAGGCGGGTGGGTCGTCCGGTCACCGCCGAAATACGCCGCGCCGCTCTCAAGGGGTCGAAGAAGGTCCCCCACGGAGTCCGTATCCAGGCGTGGAGGTGGCGGTCCGCATGCGCCTCCACCTCATGTCCTTCCGCGAGCATCCGCCCGATCAGGTCGGGGTGCGCCTCCGCCCGGTGTGCAAGGACGAAGAAGGTGGCGCGGCCCCCGACCTCCCGCAAGGCGTCCAGCACGGCCGGAGTGGTCTCCGGGTCCGGCCCGTCGTCGAAGGTGAGGGCGAGGGCCTTCCGGGTCTGACGTCCCTCCCGGATCACTCCCAGGCCCAACCGCTGTGCGAGCAGGTAGGGGAGGCCAACGTAGCCCAGCAGCGCCAGGGCGACCCAGCCCCGCCGCCTCATTCCCGCCCCAGCCTCTGGAGCAGGGCAGCCACCACCCGGTCGGCCGCGTCGGGCATCCCAAGGCGCCGGGCGGCACAACCCATTCGCGCCCGCTCGTCCGGGTCCAGGGCACGCAGCACGGCACCGCGCACGTCCCGCCGCTCCCGCGCCCACATGGCCGCCCCGTGGCGCACCAGCAGGTCAGCGTTGTACTCCTCCTGCCCCGGAATGGGCTCGTGAACCACCAGCGGAATGCCCAGCGTGGTCGCCTCGGCCACCGTCAGCCCGCCCGCCTTGCCCACCACGAGGTCGGAGGCAGCGAGCAGTTCGGGAAAGTCGGTGGTAAAGCCCAGGTGATGGATCGTCGCGCCGCCCACCCGCTCGACCCCGTGCCCGTCCGCCCCGGCCAGCACGAGGACCTGCACGCGCTGGCCCAGGTTCGACAGCTCCGCCAGCACCGTCCCCAGTCCCCGGAACGTGCCCGTCCCCCCACCCGAGATCAGGATCAGCGGCACGTCGGGGTCCAGGCCATGCTGCAGGCGCAGTGCCCGGCGGTCCGCCCCCATTAACCTGCGAAAGGCGGGCGCGATGGGAATGCCGGTCACGACCACCCTGTCCGGCTCCAGGCCGCGCTCCAGCATCTGCTCCGCCGTCTCCGGCGAGGCGACCATCACCAGATCGGCCTCGTGGCGGATCCAGTGGCGGTGGACCCGGTAGTCGGTGACGATCAGGGCGTTGAGAAACGGCTGCCCGGTGCGTCGGCGAACCGTGCCCGCCAGCGCGGTCGGCGCCCAGTAGCTGCTGACGACCACGTCTGGCTGGCTGCGCTCCAGGTCCACCCGCATCCCGGGCAGCCCCACCCACGAGAAGGCGCTGCTGATGAAGTTGACCGGGTGGTCAAGGTCCGTGAATTGGTAGAAGCCCTTGTACAGCCAGGGGGCGTACCGCAACTCGAAGGCATAGAGATCCACGGTCAGGCGCCGCTCAACCGGCCCCAGATACGTCACCGCGTCGCCTTGATGGTCCTCGAAGGCCACCCCCCGAGCCTGGAGTGCCTGCTGCACCGCGAGCTGCGCCTGGTGATGCCCCGACCCGATAGAGGCCGAGACGAACAGCGTCCGCAGGGGAGCCGCCTGCCCGCCTGTATCCTCCCTCACGCCCGCCTCAGCAGCCACAGTCCGGCTCCCGCAAAGACCACGTTCGCCAGCCAGACGCCGACCTCGGGGAGACCCGGCAGCGCTCCCGACAACGTCAGCCCCACGAAGAAGACGAGGTAATACGCGACCGCGATCATGAGCGCGATGCCCAGCGAAACCCCCAATGTCCGCCCGTACCGCAGCGCGAAGGGCAGCGCGGCAAGGGCCAGCACCAGATTGCCGAAGGGGAGCGCCAGCTTGCGGTTCAGATTGACCCGGGCGTCCTGCCGCTCGCTGGCCTCCACCGCCGGATCGTTCAGCTTGCCCACGAGCTCCGGCCACCCCTCACTGTCCGCCCCGATGGCGTCGGCATACTGCGCGAGGGTCTGCTTGCGAGAGAGGCCGGTGTCAAGGTTCAGGGTGCTGGAGCTGTCCTCGGGAATCACCACGTTGGGAAAGACCTCCTGCACGGCCGAGAGGAAGGCGGCGGGATTATCCCGCACCCCGGCGAGCTGGGCGGCGGCGGCGTAGTCCACCGTGTACACCTGGTACCCCCGCAACGTGAGCTGGTTGTTCTCGAACGTCCCGCGGTCCGCGAAGATCACCGTCGCCCGCCTCGGATTGTCCGCCGCCCAACGCTCCACTCGCACGCTCCGGAGTTCGCGGGAAGGAGCGTGGTACCCCCCCAGCGACAGGGTGAGGTTCCCCCCCAGGTCCACTGTCTTCCCAACGAGCTGCGAGAGCCCCGCTCCCGTCAGCACGTCCCAATACAGGCCGCGCGTCTCCACGTTCGCGCGGGGGGCGACCCACAGGCTCAACCACACGGCGAGGGCCGTCACGAGCGCCGCGACCACCGCCACGGGCCGCGCCACCTGCCCCAGCCTCACCCCACCGGATTGAACCGCCACGAGTTCGCGCTCGGTGGCGAGGCGACCGAAGGCCACCACCGTCATCAGCACGACCGCCATCGGCAGCACCTTCACCAGCGTGTCGGGCACCTGATACCCGATCCACTGCCCGATCAGACTGACCGGCACCCCCCGCAGCCACTGGCTGGAGATGAAGAAGTACCCGAAGCTGAGGATCGCGGTGAAGAGCAGCGTCCCCGCGACGAGGGGCGGCAGCAGTTCCCGGGTGACGTAACGGGTGAGGCGGGTCAACGGAAGAATCCTCCACAGGGGGAGGTGGGTTGCAGGGGGTGAGGCGTAGAATCCTCGCCGTCTTTGCCCCACGATCCACACCCCACACCCCAGGGCCTCATCCCTTCGCCACCGCGAACAGGATGGTCGCCTCCGCCGCCACTTGCCCCTCCACCTCGGCGCGGCAGGTCGTCTTGCCCAGACCCCGGCGCAGGAACTCCAGTTTCGCGTACAGGTGGAGCTGGTCGCCCGGGATCACCTTGCGCTTGATGCGGACTCCCTCTACGCCCGCGAGGTAGCCCACTGTGCCCGGCTCGATCTGCTCGTGCAGGCAGAACATGCTCGTCTGCGCCAGCGCCTCGATGATCAGCACGCCCGGCATCACGGGCTCCTGCGGGAAGTGCCCGGGGAAGAAGGGCTCGTTCACCGTCACGTTCTTCAGCGCGTGGACCTCGCCGCCCCCCGCGCTGAGCACGCGGTCGACGAGCACGAAGGGAAAACGGTGCGGCAGAATTTTCAGCACGTCCTGGATGAGCATGGGTTCCATAGGGGCAGACACTCCTTGCGGTGGGAGGAGGGACCGGGTGGCCTGGACACGTCTCCTCGCGGCAAAACGCCCCAAGGGTAGCACGGGTCACCCTGGCGCCCGGAACTGTTCAGGCGCGCGGTTTGAGGAAGGCGACCAGCCCCGCCAGCACGCTTGTCAGGAGGGTCAGGGCGATGGCCCGGGTGAAGGCGGGAAGACCAGCGGCCCCCACCTGCGCGCTCAGCAGGAGCTCGACACTGCCCATCGAGCGCAGCCACAGGGGCGCATTCGGGTTCAGGCTGGCAAAACTCCCCAGCGTGAGGGCCGCCAGCCCCAGCGTGACGAGGGCCAGCAGCACGACCAAAATCCACCTCAGTGCCCGCATGTCGCCCGCCCCGCGCCCGTCATCGCCGGGCATTCTAGCGGCCTTCCGGCCGGGCGCTACACTCCGGCACGTGCCCGAGTTGCCCGCCCGCGTCCGCGTCACCCGTCCACCCCTGCCCCTCGCCCCGGCCCTGGAGCGCGCGGCGGCCCGGCTGTGCCCGCAGGCCCCGTTGGACAGCCTCAGGGCAGCGGCCCTCGCCATTGCGGGCGGCGCAGTGATCGGGGCGGCCCTGCACTGGGAGGGTGGGGAGGCCCTCGGCGTGGACGCTGGCTGGCGGGGGCGTGGCATCGAGGAGGCGCTGGGGGACGCCCTTGCAGGAGTCTAAGACCCGATTGGCCTAACGCCCGTTTGGTAGCCTGGGGCATGACCACGACCCTCTCCGCCGCCGACGCAGGCATGGCCTTCGCCCTGTCGGGCGACCAGCGCATGATCGTGCAGCACGTCCGCGAGTTCTGCCGGGCCGAGATCGCCCCGAGAGCGGCCGAGTACGACCGCAGCGGTGAGTTCCCCCACGAGCAACTGCGCGGCCTCGCCGAACTGGGCCTGATGGGCGCCACCCTCCCCGAGGAGTGGGACGGCGCGGGCCTCGACTCCGTCACCTACGCCCTGTGCCTGGAGGAGATCGCCGCCGCCGACGCCAGCGTGGCCGTGATCGTCAGCGTCCAAAACGGCCTGCCCGAGCAGATGATCCTGAAGTACGGCACCGACGTGCAGCGTGAGAAGTACCTGCGCTCCCTCGCCCGCGGGAAGCATATCGGCGCCTTTTGCCTCACCGAGCCCGGGGCGGGCAGTGACGCCGCTAGCCTGCGCCTGAAGGCCGAGCGGGACGGGGACGGCTGGGTTCTGAACGGATCCAAGGCCTGGATCACCTCGGGCGGGCAGGCGGACACCTACCTCGTCATGGCCCGCACGGGTGGCTCGGGTGCGCGGGGCGTGTCCTGCTTCATCGTCCCCGCCGACACCCCCGGCTTGAGCTTCGGGCGCCCCGAGGAGAAGATGGGCCTGCACGCGGCGCACACCACGACGGTCACCTTCGACGGCGTGCGTGTTCCTCACGAGAACATGGTCGGGGAGGAGGGCCAGGGGCTGGTCATCGCGCTCGCCAGTCTGGACTCCGGGCGCATCGGTATCGCCATGCAGGCTCTCGGGATTGCCCGTGCCGCCCTGGAACACGCCGCCCGCTACGCCAGTGAGCGCGAGCAGTTCGGCAAGAAGCTCAAGGAGTTTGAGGGTGTGTCTTTCAAGGTCGCCCGCATGGCCGCCCGCATCGAGTCCGCCCGGCTGGTCGCCCTCAAGGCCGCCTGGCTCAAGGATCAGGGGCAGCCGTACGGGAAGGAGGCCAGCATCGCCAAGTTGCTCGCCTCGGAGGCGGCGGTGGACTGCACGCGGGACGCTATCCAGATTTTCGGGGGCAACGGGTACAGCCGGGAGTACCCGGTCGAGCGGTTGTACCGGGACGCGAAGGTCACCGAGATCTACGAGGGGACGAGCGAGATTCAGCAGCTCGTGATCAGCCGGGCGGTGTTTGGGGAATACGGGGCGTAGGGGTTGTTCTTGCGGAGTTTCCGCTCAAGTCGCTGACCTTGCCCCCACCCCCCTGCCCCCGCCGGGGGCAGGGGGGCTTTCTGCTGCGCTCGGCAAGAGGCTTGGCCCATCTCTCCCGTGGCCGTTTCTCTCAGTGCGGAAGGTTTAATCTTGCTGTGCACTAAGCTGCTCGCCCACCGCCTCGCTGCGCGAGCAAGGCGGGGTGAAGGCCGTGCGAGAGTGAGCTCATGGCAGGAATGGGCCGTCCACCTAGGGCGGTTTTGAAGGGCTAAAACTTGGGCGCACTTACTCCTCCCCCTCGCGGGAGAGGCTGGGACTCGCAGAGCTGCTGGCAGAGGGTGTGGCAAGCTCAAGCCTGCCCTGTAACGGCTGACACGGATTCAAAAGAAGTGGGGAGCAGCCTCTCCTCGGGCCTGCTCCCCCTTCGATACGCTCCTCTCCAAACCCGCTTTCACCCCCTCGGCAGCCAGCGCCTGAGCAGGGGCGGCACGACCTCCACCGCCACCACCACCAGCAGTGCGTAACGCAGTGCCCGGATCAGCCCGATATCCTTGAACGCCTGTGGCAACGCGCTCAACCCGAAGTACACGGCGAACACGACCACCAGGCCGACCAGGGCGACGATCAGGCGGCCCGTCCAGTCGCGTGGCGGCGCGAAGTGCGGGCGCACCAACCAGAAGCCCGCAAGCAGCCCCAGCGAGGTGCCGTACTCTCGCGGCGTGCCTGCGGGGAGGAACGCCGCGAGGACGAGGAGGATGAGGGGGATGATCCAGCGCATTGCCCCCTCCTGGGGGAAGCGCCCGCTCGCGGCCAGCCCGGCAAAGGCCGCGCCCAGCAGCAGACCGATGAGCACGTCGAGGGGATAGTGAACGCCCAGAGCCACCCGTGACACGCCGATCAGCGCGATCAGGACGAGCGCGACGACCCACATCCCCGTCCGCCCGACCTGCGCGGCGATCCCGCCCCACAAGGTGGCCGCCATCTGGGTATGTCCGCTGGGCAGGCCGGGACCGAGGGCGGTGGCCCGCGCCGCGTCGCTGACCTGCCCCGGGTTGCCCGTGAAGGGGCGGGGCTCATTGAAGCCGAACTTCAGGGCGGTGTTCACGAGGTACGAGAGGGCGAACGCCACCCCCAGGTTCCGCCCGCCGCGGGGGTTCACCAGCCAGGTGTACAGCGCCAGGACGACAATAAACACCTCGTCACGCCCGAGGTTCGTGACGGCCAGCCAGAAGGATTCCATGTGTGCCTATTGTGAGGCTTCTTTCCTTTTTAAGCGAGCAGATATGCGGCGGTACACTGGGATCTATGACGGTAGCGACCACCGACGTGCTGCGCGAGGTGCGGCACAACTCCGAACACGCGCTGGAGCTGCGCGGCATCACCAAACGCTTCCCGCTCGTGCTGGCGAACGACAACATCTCCATGCAGGTCCGCTGGGGCAGCGTCCACGCCCTGTGCGGCGAGAACGGCGCGGGCAAGAGTACCCTGATGAAGATCGTCTACGGCGCCCAGCCCCCCACTTCCGGCGAGATCGTGGTGGACGGCGAGGTCGTGAACTTCACCGATCCCTCGCAGGCCATCGCGCGGGGCATCGGCATGGTCTTCCAGCACTTCATGCTGGTGGACACCCTCAGCGTCACCGAGAACGTGATCCTGGGCGCCGAGCCCCGGGCGGGCACCTCCATCAACTACGCGGCGGCCCGGCGGCGGGTGGCCGAACTGATCAAGCAGTTTAACTTCGACCTGAACCCCGACGCGCTCGTGGGTGACCTCCCGGTGGGCCTCCAGCAGAAGGTCGAGATTCTCAAGACGCTGTACCGCGGCGCCCGCATCCTGATCCTGGACGAGCCCACCGCCGTCCTCACGCCCAGCGAGACGGACGAGCTGTTCGACTTCCTGAAAAACCAGTACGCGGCGAGCGGCAACGCCGTGATCTTCATCAGCCACAAGCTGCACGAGGTGCTGCACATCAGCGACACCATCAGCGTGATCCGCGACGGCAAGATGATCGGCACCATTCCCACCCAGGGCGCCACCACCGAGACCCTTGCCCGCATGATGGTGGGGCGCGAGGTCAGCCTGAAGGTGCAAAAAGCCCCCGCCCGACCCGGCGAGGTCGCCCTTGACCTGCGGAACGTCACCGTAAAGGGCGAACACGGCAACGCGGTGGACAACGTGTCCTTCCAGGTTCGCGCTGGAGAGATCGTCGGCATCGCGGGCGTGGAGGGCAACGGCCAGAGCGAACTCGTGGAGGCGATCACCGGGCTGACCCCCGCGTCGGGCGGCGAGATCACCTACCTGGGCCGCCGCGCCGACGGGGTGCGCGGGGTGGAGGCCAGCGGCGTCTCGCACATCCCCGAGGACCGCAACGAGCGCGGGCTGGTGCTCGACATGACCACCGCCGAGAACTACATCCTGGGCAAGCACGACAACGCCCCCTTCGCGGGTCCCTTCGGCTTCCTGAACTTGAGCGCCATTGAGGAAAACGCCCGCAGCCTTAGCGAGCAGTACGACGTGCGGCCGCGCTCGGTGAATCTGCACGCGGGCCGCTACTCTGGCGGCAACGCGCAGAAGCTGATCGTCGCCCGCGAGATGCACAAGAACCCCAAAATCCTGGTCGCCTCCCAGCCTACCCGCGGCGTGGACATCGGTGCCATCGAGTTCATCCACGCCCGCATCGTCGAGGCGCGCGACCAGGGCCTCGCCGTGCTGCTCGTCAGCGCCGACCTGGGCGAGGTCATGAACCTCTCCGACCGCATCCTCGTCATGTACGAGGGCCGGGTCGTGGGCGAGGTCGACGCCGCCTCCGCCACCGAGACGCAGCTCGGCCTGCTGATGACGGGCAGCGGCCACACGAGCGGGCGGAGTGGACACCTCAGCGAGGCGCAGGAAACCGGCGAACGCTGAGGGCAAAGAAGAAAAGGGGCCGCCTCGTTGGGCGGCCTCGTGTTCTTACAGACCTACAGGCAGTCGACGACGGGGATGGCCGTCACGCTCTCGACGATGTTACTGGCGCGGCCATTTTCGTCGAGCCCTTGCAGGCGAACGTAGGTGTAGCCCTTGACGTTGACGTCCGTGACCGGGTTGACCACGATGGCCTGGGCACCAATGCTCTTGCCGACGCTCTGGGGCGCCGTGTTCGGTCCGAAAGTATAGGTCGCCGTGCCCGATCCGCTGTAGTCCACACTGCCGAAGGGGTAGAAGGTCACGTTCTCGTAATCGCCCGTCCTGAGTCCCTTGAACTGGGCGTAGAGCCTGCTGAGTCCACCTGTCCAGTCGACGTCCACGGCCATCTGCGTGTTGCCGTTGTCGCAGATCACGTTCGTGCCCGCTGTGATGGTCTGACCGTTCTGGTCACGAACATCCTGTGTGAGGCGGTAGCTCGTGTTGTATCCAGTGACAGCTTCCAGCGTCAGGGTGGGGGAAGGCTGTGTTCCGGGGATGGGGTCGGGAATGAACACCGTGATGTCGCCACAACTTGCCAGCACCGCGCTTAACCCCAATGCTCCCAACAACATTCTTTTCATACCTCTCACTGTGGGGGACGAATCTGACCCGGAGATGATAGGAGCTTGAGAGCACGTGAGGCGAGTACAAATGAGGCCGCCCGGAAGGGGGCGGCCTCTTGCTTTGGATGGCTGGTCTTACACGTCCTCGTTGGTATTCCGAGCGAAGGTGCAGGAGGTGTAGACGGCCACGTTGCCGCCAGGAACCAAGCGGCTGTTGAACTCATAGGTCGCGGTGCCGGTATCGACATTCAGGGCCGCGTGGAAGCCAGCAGTATTGCTCGGCCTGCCGCTCGCCGTGACAACCTTGACCTTGGCCCGCGCCGGGTTGACGACGATGGACTGGGGAAGGAGGCCACCCGTGATGGGATTGGCGTTGAAGGTCGCCCGGTAGCTGCCGTTCCCCACCGCCTCAAGCTGCTCACCCGTAAACCTGGCCGTGTAGTTTTCATCGTACTCACTGGTGGTGTTCCCGCGCAGGGCCAGATCAACTGTCTGCACATTGCCCGCTACGTCGAAGTACACGGAAACCTGGGTGGTCGCCGTAGCGCCGTTGTAGTTATCACAGGCGATGAACGGCCCGCTCTCGTTCCCCAGTCTATACTCCGTCCGCACTGCCGTCACCCTTCCCGACCCGCTGAGGTCAGGCGCCACACCCGATCCGCAACTCGCCAGCAACGCACTCAGGCCGACCGCTCCCAACAGCATCTTTTTCATGGCTCTCACTGTGGCGGTTGAACCTGACCCCAGGGTGATGTGGCCTTCAAGAAACGTGAGCCGAACACAAATATGACCGAGAGTCAGCGGGGCGGGCTTTTTCCTCAGTCCCTCGGCTCCGTGTTGTTCAGGTAGGCGCAGGAGTCGTAGACGTTCACGCTGTCCGTCGTGGCCGTCTCGGGGCCATTCGGCGTGTCTATCGTCAACTGCGCCTTGAAGCTCCCGCGTGGGCGGCTCGTCAGGCTAACGTACTGGTACTGCGGCTGGATATTCAGCGCGCCCAGGCTGGCTGGAACCAGCCGCTCGTAGAACACCACATCGGCGATGTAGTTGCCCCGGCTCGACTTCCTGAGTTCGCTGTCCATTGCAAAGGTCTTGTCCCCCGTCTTCTCGCCGATCACCTCGACGTCGGCCGAGGCCAGGTCGGGAATGCCCGGCGCCGAGAACTCCACAACGACGATGTTCTGCCTGAAGGGAATGCTGGCGTAGGACTTGTCGCAGGCGACATACCTGTCCGTGGCGATGTCGATGTAGTTCGTCCGCAACTCGGGCTTCATCCCCAGGTAGGCGTTGCCGGGCGGGGTGGTCTCCCCACAACCCGCCAGCACCGCGCACAGACCCGCCACTCCCAAAGCAAGTTTTCTCATCAGGCCCACTCTCCGCGCCCCAGCTTATCCGCAGGTGACGGCCCTCTTGAGCGAGTATGAGGACAGGAGGGGAAGCGGGCACCTACACCATCTGGAGCGGGCTGCTGAGCGCCGCCGCCTCGGGGTTGAAGCGGGGCAACTCGGGCAGGTCCTGACCATCCGCGCCGATCAGCCGCCCGTACAGCATGTGCGGCGTGGCGTGTTCGATCCGGGCGTGGTAGAGGCCTGATCCACCCGCGGTGACCGCCTTGGGCACGACGACCGGATGGTTCCCGCGCGTGTGGCCCTCAAGGAAGCCAGTGTCGTGTGCGTCGCCGCGCAGCAGAACTTCCTGCACGGTGCCCACCTTTTCCGCATTCTTGCGGGCGCTCCACTCCTTCTGCTTGACGATCAGGCGCTGGAGCCGCTCGGTCTTCAGCTCGCGTGGCAGGTCGGCGAAGTGCTTATAGCTCGGCGTGCCAGGCCGCGCGGAGTAGATGAACATGTAGGCGGAGTCGTAGCCCACCTCGTCGTACAGGCTCAGCGTCTCGGCGAAGTCCTCCTCGGTTTCGCCGGGAAAGCCCACGATGATGTCGGTGGCGAGCACCACGCCCGGCATGTGCTTCTTGATCTCGGCGATGTGGCCCAGGTACTTCTCGCGGGTGTACTCGCGGGCCATGCGGCGCAGCACCCGGTTCGACCCGCTCTGCACCGGCAGGTGGACGTACTCGCACACGGCGGGCGTCTGGGCCATCGCGGCGGCTACGTCCTCCGTGAAGTTCATGGGGTGGCTCGTGGTGAACTTGATACGCCGTACGCCGCTCTGCC
The DNA here is from genome assembly GCF_000381345.1 of Deinococcus apachensis DSM 19763. NCBI lineage: Bacteria > Thermotogati > Deinococcota > Deinococci > Deinococcales > Deinococcaceae > Deinococcus > Deinococcus apachensis. Next base: position 117,136 of record NZ_KB906399.1, read on the forward strand.
CCACCAGCCGCAGCAGGTCGGCGAAGGACGGGTATCCTGCCAACTTCGCCCCTTGGTCCACCCCGTAGGCGTTCACGTTCTGCCCCAGCAGCGTGACCTCCTGCACCCCGGCGGCAAGGAGCAGGTCGAGTTCGCGCAGGATGTCGTCCGGGTGGCGGCTGACCTGCGGCCCGCGTGTGGTCGGCACGATGCAGTACGTGCAGTGGTGGTCACACCCCCGCATGATCGTGAGGTGTGCCTGAAGCTTGCCCTGCGGAGGCGGCGGAATATGCCCGTGCAACTCGTCCTTGAATTGCAGGCCCCAGAACCGCTCATTCGCTTCCAGTGCCTTGCCGATGTCGAGCAGGCTGCCGGGGCCGAGCAGCACGTCCACCTCGAACTTGCGGGCGATCTGCTGTCCCTCCTCAAGCTGCGCGAGGCAGCCCATCATGCCGACAACGAGGGGACGCTGCGCCTTCTGCTTGCGGAGGTCTCCCAGCAGCGAGCGGACCTTGTCCACCGGCTTGCCGCGCACGGCGCAGGTGTTGACCAGGACGAAATCGGCCTCGTCCACGGTAGAAACGATGTCCGCGCCGAAACTTACGAGTTGCGACTCGACCAGATGGGTGTCGTACTCGTTCATCTGACAGCCGTAGGTAATCAGGTGTGCCTTCATTCTCTGGTTCTCTCCTCGGCCTGACGGGGGGATTCCGGGGCCTTGCGCGCGGCATGGATAGCCGCGACCGGGAGAGATTCTAGCGTTCAGGGTGTGGTCGGTGCTGGGACGGCGGGAGTATTGGGGGCGGCGCCCTCCACCTGCTTTTCCAGATTCACCGTGTAGCCCAGCAGTTCCTTGCCCAGCAGCACTGTCCGCAGCGTCCCGCTGAACTGCGTCCCCTTGATCTCACCGCGCAGGGTGCCCCGCAGCCGGTCGCCGTTCTCGTACAGGTTCACGTCGAGGCTGCCGCCCTCCCCGGAGCGCCGGAACTTGCCGCTGAGGGCGTAGGCCTTGCGGCTTTCCAGATTGGTCATGACGCCGCTCGCCCGCCCCTCGCGCTCCTGCACGCTCAGGACCAGGCGGTAGGGTACCCGGCCGGTGCCCCCCACGCCGATACCCTCGTAGGTGCCGTTGAGCGCCTTTTCTAAGGCTGTACTCGGACTGATGAAGGCCCCGAAAGCGCAGCCGGTGAGGGCGGGAAGGAGCGCGGCAGGAGGCAGAACGTGGCGAAAGGCAGCAAAGCGCATGCCGCAGCCTAAGCAGCCCTCATGAAGTGTGTCTGATGTTGCCTTTGCGGCGGGCTCAGGGCGTGCCTAGCTCTTTCAACGGGTACGTGGCGCTGTTCACCGCGCGTAGGCGGCCCTCGGGCTGGGCGTAGGTCGCGTTGATGAGGTCAGTGCGGTGCCCCGCGAACCAGTCACGCAGCGGCACGGACTTCGTGAACACCTGCGCCGCCAGCACCCCCTCGGCCTGCGTGCCCTGCCCGGCCAGGATCATGTTCGCGTAGTACCCGCCCAGCCTCGCCCGCAGGTCCTCGGGAAAGGCATTCGGGTTCCCCAGTCCGGCGATCAGGTCGCGCAGGTTACGTGCCGCCTCCTGTGCGGGCACGTAGGCGTAGGCGCGGGTCCGGTCCGCCAGCCGCACCCCATCCCACCCCAGCACCGTCATCAGGGCCGGACTCGTGGCGAAACTCCAGTCGTAGTAGGCGAGGGTGTCGCTCCCCAGCACGAGTTCCCTCGTGCCGTCGCCGTTCAGGTCGGCAAAGCGCAGACCGTAGTTCCCCCCCTCGATGATGCCGAGGTTCCCCACCCGGCCCGCGTCCTGTGTGAAGACGTAGGTCGTGAAGCAGCAGTGCGCGCCGCCCGAGTACTCCGTCAGCACGAGTTCCGGCAGTCCGCCCGGCCGCACGGGCTGCAGTTCCGGCGTGATGTTCCACCCCTGCACGGTGAGCACCGTCCGGCTGCCGTTTTTCACCACGGCCCGCGCCTCCGCGTCGAACCTGTCCGCTGGGCGCGGCGTCACCGTCACCGTCAGACTGCCCCACTTCAGCGTCTGCGGCGCGTCCTGGGCCTGAGCGGGGGAGAGCAGCGTCAGCAGCAGCGGCAGCAGGGCAAGGCGTCCGGGCATGCGCCCAGCTTAGTCCTCCAGTGCCCCGGCCAGCCCCAGCAGCCGGTCATCCTCCCCATGCCGTCCCACGAGTTGCACGCCAACGAACGGAGTGGCAGAGGGGACGGCGACCGTCGGCGCCTCCAGCAGGCTGAAGGGCGCGGTGAGGCGCAGCACGGCGCGGCGCAGCGGCGTCACACCCTCCCGCAAGGTCACCTCGTCCTGCCCGATGAGGGGCGGCGGGGTGGGCACGGCGGGGGCGAGGAGTACGTCGAACTGCGTGAGGAAGTTGTCCAACTGTGCCCGGTACGCCGCGCGGCGCTTGAAGGCCATCTCGACCTCCGCCTCACCGAGCGCCTGCCCCTGCCGGAGCGAGGCGAGGGTGAAGGGCAGGAAGCCAGGGTCGTCCTCACGCAGCGCCTCCGCATGGACGCGCGCCGCCTCGCTCAGCACGATGGGGGAGTAGGCGTCGAGCACCTCGGGGAAGTTGACGGGTTGCAGGCTCGCGCCCAGGTTTTCCAGCCGCGCCGCGAAGGTCCCCACCGCCTCCCAAACAGAGTCATCCACCCAGCTCCCGGGAAGCCACACCCCCACCCTCACGCCCGCCCAGTTCTGCGGAGTGACGGTTTGCCCAGTCAACCCCTCCTGCACCCGCACAATCGTCCGCACGTCCTGGGCCAGCGGTCCCGTATGGTCACACGTCCACGAGAGCGGCAGCACCCCCTCGGTGCCCCACGCCGGGTGCCCCTTCGTCGGCTTGTACCCCACCACGCCGCACCACGCGGCCGGAACGCGGATGGAGCCACCCGTGTCGGTGCCCAGCGCGAAGTCCACCTGCCCGAGCGCCACGCTCACCGCTGCCCCGCTGCTGCTGCCGCCAGGAACGCGATCCGGATGGACGGGATGGGTCGTTCCCCCGAAGCCGTTCATCCCCGTGATGCCCAGCGCGATCTCGTGCAGGTGGGTCTTGCCCACGGCGCTCGCTCCCAGTTCCAGCAGTCGCCGCACCAGGGGGCTTTCGCCGGGGGCAGGGACGGGGGCGAGGGTACTCGCGCGCAGCGGCCATCCGGGGACACCGTACAGGTCCTTCACGCTGAAGGTCAGGCCCGCGAGGGGACCTCCGGGTGCGCCGGGCAGGGGGGAGATGGGGCGGTAGGCCCAGGCCCGCTGGGGGTCGGGGAAGTCCTTGGAGGTCACGGGGCTCAGGGTAACTCTGGTTGGGCTGCGAACTGCCTACGTCTTCCCGTGTACCCACCCCAGCCCCTACCCAAACTTGCAAAGCTGCGAAGCAGAGGGCATGGGGGAGCGGCGCTGCGCTCGGCAAGGGCCCGCCCATTTCGCCCCTGGTCGCTTTTCTCAGCCCGTAATGTTTGATCTTGCTGGTCTCCCAGTCGCTGGCCCCGCGTCTCGCTGCGCGAGCAAGGCGGGTGAAGGCGGTGCGAGAGCCAGCCGAAGGGTGGCAATGGGAGGTTGGAAGGGGGAGCAGGCGACGCCTGCCCTCCAGAGGCTGACCTTCCCACAACACTGCAGAAGAGGGAAGGCCGCCCTCCTTCCAGCCCACCCTCAGAAGGGCAGAATCGCCGGTTGTTGCCACACGCCCTGCGCCAGGGTGAACGGCCCGAAGGTGGGGTGGCCCAGCACGCCCAGGTCGGCGGTAAAGGCGCCGTCCACGCGGTAGCTGACCTCCTGCCCCCGCGCCACCCTGAGAAAGGCCCCGGCGGTCTGAAGGGTCACGGGGAGGCTCAGGTCGGCCCGCTGTTCGGCCTCGCCCCGGGCAGGCAGGCTCACATTGGGGAGGTTCACGGTGCCGACCTCCTGACCGTCGATCACGAACCGTCCGGCGATATTCGCCAGGCGCACGGGCACCGGGTTAGGATTTTGCACCCTCAGCCGCAGGGTCAGATTCGCCAGGGCCGGATCCCTGCCGCTGGGCAGGCTCAGGCGGGTCAGGCGCACGCTCTGCACCTCGAAGGTGGGAACCTGCACGAGCGGCTGGGCAGGAGCGCAGGCGCCCAGGCCGAGCGCGAGCAGGGGAGCCAGGAGCAGCTTCTTCACGGGAGGTACGTTAACGGTTCCGGCTGCCGAGAACCTGACGGGCACTGCTACGCTGCCGAATATGCAGAGCCCGGCCACCAGACACATGACGGCCCTGACCCTCGCCGCGGCACTCGCGGCCCCGGCGGGCGCGATCAGCCTCGACTTCGGCACGGCCTACCGCGTGGGTGGCAGCCCCTGGCTGTCGGCGGGCGTCAGTAACGTTCCCCTGGGGCGCGGCACCTTCTCGGTCAGCGCGTCGAACCGGGCGGTGGAGGCCAGCGCCACCCAGGGCTTCAGCCTGCCCCCTGCTGGGGCCGTCAGTGCCAGCGCCAGCGCGGCCGTCACCTGGAAGGGTGGCCTGCGCCTGACCTCGGGCGGAACGGCGACGCTCGGCCCGGTTGCCCTCAACCTCAGCGGGGTCTTCTTCACAGCGGGTGCGGCGGAGGTCGACCCCCTCGCCGCCTGGATGCTGGAGCCCACCGACCTGCGCGCCCGTGGCTGGAACGCCGACCTCACCGCCCGCTACCGGGTCAGCCGCACCCTCATCGCGGTGCTGGGCGGCGAGTTCGGCCCCCAGAACAACGTCTCGGGCGGGGTGGAGTGGCGGCGCGACCTCACCCGCGTCCTGCCCCCCGCCGAGGGGGACGACCCCGAGGCGGAACCCGCCACCGAGCGCGCCGGCACCCTCGCGCTGCGCCTCGGCGCCCGCGCGGGCCGGGGGGTACTGGGCGTGACCGGCGGCGTGACCTACAGCACGGAAATGGGCTTGTCCCTGGCCCTCGACGCCCTGGCCGGACCCGGCACCCTGGGCGCGGTGGGCAGCCTGAGCGCTGCCGACCTGCTGGGCGAGGGCAGCACCACGCGGCTCTACCTCGCCTACGAGCCCTGGCGCCTCGCCAGCGCCCCCCTGCGGGCCGGGGCGGAGGCCACCCTCCCCGCCGGACCCGGCACCCTCCGCCTGGACGTGCGCGGGGGAACGGGCGGCCTGGGTGCGCGGGTGGGCTACAGCCTTCCCCTGGGCGACGACGCGGGGCAGTGAATCCCCCGTCAGCGTGCGCCCTTCCTTCTCATGAGAGGGGGTGGAAGACTCCGGGGGTGAACCGAATCTTCCCCCTGCTGACCCTCACGGTTCTGGCCTCCACGGCGAGTGCCCAGACTGTGCAGGACATCCTGACCCGGGTGGACGCCGCCCAGAAGGCCGCGAAGGACGTGACCTTCCGGCTGAGCGGCAGCGCCACCCTCGAATCCTCTCCCCAGAAGATCGACCTCACCGTCAAGAGCATCCCCGCCCAGGGCGTGGCCCGCCTGCAATTCGCCGCGCCCGATGCGCTCGCCGACAACATCGTGGTCGCGGACCGCAACGAGATTCGGCAGTACCTCTTCCTGACCAACCAGGTGACGGTCACGCCAGTCAAGAAGGCGGCCGAGAGCGCGGGCTTCGGCGGGCTCGACTTTACCCAGCTCACGAATGCGGCCACGCTGCTGAACCAGTACAACGTGCGGCTGTTGGGCACGACCACCGTCTCGGGCAAGAAGGTCTACCAACTGGAGGCCACGCCCAAGAACGCCAGCACCACCGACCGCGCCCGTGTCTGGATCACCGAGGCGGGCTGGCGGCCGACCCGGGTGCAACTCGTCGGCGGCGGCAAGGTACTCGCCGACCTTACGGTGAGCAACTACAAGGTCAACAGCGGCCTGACTGCGGCGGGCCTCAGGGCGCTTCCCAAGGACGCGCAGGTCATCCGCCAGTAGGGTTCTCCCGGACGAACAATTAATACAAAAGTAGCTGAGAGAGGAGGGGAGTCGTCCGCAACAGGGCACTCCCCTTCCTTCCCTCTCCAAACGCAAGCGCCCCCACCGATTAGGGTGAGAGCGTCGGTCAATGAGTGTTCCGCGGCCGGGCTTCAGCCCAGGATGCGCCGGGCCCCGACGAAACGGCTGGCCCAGTAGGGGTTGCCGAACAGCGGCTCGATCATGGTACGGCCGTAGTAGCTGTTGGCGTTCGCCATCATGCCGTTCCCCACGTAGACGCCGACGTGGCTGGCAACGACACCCGTGGTGTTGAAGAACACCAGATCACCGGGTTGCAGGTTGCGGCTGCTGACCGCCGTGCCCATGCGCCACTGGCCCGCCGCGCTGTGCGGAAGGCGAATACCCATCTCCTGAAACACCCGCATGGTGTAGCCCGAGCAGTCAAAGCCCCAGTTCCCCGTGCCGCCCGCCGCGTAGCGGAATCCCAGGAACTGCGTGGCAGCGGTCCGCACGAAGGCTCCCCCGCTGCGCGCCACCGGAGCGGCTGGGCGGGCGGCACTCGCCTGAGTGGATGCCCCTGCCACCTTCAGCTTTTGCCCGACCTGGATGGTCGAGCTGCTCAGCCCGTTCAGACGCATAAGCTGCACCGGGTCCATCCGGTACTGAGCGGCAATCTTGGAGAGAGTGTCACCCGCCTTCACGGTATACGGGGCGGCGAGCGCACTGCCGCCTGCAAGAGCGGTGGCGAGGAGGAGGATACGAAACGCTTTCATCGACGGGGGAAAGTTTAACGCGTCTTTATTCTTTTTTCCTTAATCCTCGGTCTGGAAGCCAGTTTTTATGCGCCTATACGTGGCCTATACGACCCCCGCCCCGATGAATACGGAGAAAAGTTCCGCCTTATCCTCAAGCTTCTCAGGAACTGACTCATTTCTGAAGTCGGCGGAAAAACAGCGCTGACTGCATTGACCACCTGTCTCTCACGCGGTTACGCTCCTCACTTTTCTCACGCACCTCGCCAAGTGTGATCTGGGGGAGAGGGAAGACCCCCTCCGGGCGGCCCTATACTCCCTTCAGGACGCCAAGCCACGGGCCCCCCCCATCCCGCTTGACGGAGGATCGATGAAGGAACCCCTGACCACCGAGCAGCTCCAGCAAGGCCTCAAGCACTACCGCCGCATCGCCCGCCAGGACATGCTGCGCGCGCCCGAGACGCCCCACCCCGACGCCTTTCTGCGCCACGCCGAGAGCCGCCGGGAGGTGTACATGGCGCTGGGTACCTATGCCGAGGCCCACGCCAGCGACGAGGTAATCGAGCACGCCCTGGAGCTGTACCGGCAACTCCCCTTCGTGACCGGCACGCCTGAGCACGAGCACCCCGACATCAAGGGCCGCGAGAACGCCCTGGAGAACTTTTTCCTGCTGGTCGGCCTGGACCCCAAGACCCGCCGCGAGGCGCGCAGCAAGCGCCCTAGTCTGGCCACCGACGCGCCCGCCCAGGGCTAGGGCTGCCGTGACGGCGCCCGACGTGCCCGCCCTTCAGGCCCTCGAACTGCGGGCGAAGGGTTGCGCTGCCTGCCGCCTGCGCCCCGGCGCGACCCAGGTCGTCGTCGCCGATGGCAATCCCGCCGCCCCGCTGGTGATCATCGGCGAGGCGCCGGGAGGGGACGAGGACCGGCAGGGGCGCCCCTTTGTGGGTCCGGCGGGACAGCTCCTCGACCGCATCCTGGCCGCCGTGGACCTCACCCGGCAGGACGCCTACCTCACCAGCGTCGCCAAGTGCCGCCCGCCCGGCAACCGGACGCCCGAGCCGGACGAGATCGAGATCTGCACCTCGCTGTGGCTGGGGCCGCAACTCTCCCTGCTGCGGCCCCGGGTAATCCTCAGCCTGGGCAACACGCCGACGCAGCACCTGCTGAACACCCGCCTGGGTATCACCCGCCTGCGCGGCACCTGGCACCGCTTCCGCCACCCCGAGGGACAGGGCGGCGCCCACGAGGCCCTGCTGATGCCGCTCTTTCACCCCGCCTACCTGCTGCGCCAGGACAGCCGCGTGCCCGGCGGTCCCAAGAGCCTGACCTGGCGCGACATCCGCGAGGCCGCTGCCGTACTGCACGGCGAGAAGGAGCCCGAGGGCCCGGTGTCCGGCCCGCCCCAACCTCTGGGAAATCAGCCCATCTTGTTCTGAGCGATAACCCTTAATTAATACAAAAAAGGGTCGATTTCTGTCATGGTGGAAACGGGTGAACTCATCGTGGAGCGGGACCAGTCTCCTCGCATCTCCGGTGTGATCAACCAGTCCACCGGGTACTGTCCGGAGCCGGATTGCTGGGGAGCCGTGCGCTCCGCGTCAGGCCGACTGGGCGTCGAGGTGCCCGGCGGCTTTACGCCCCCTTCGTCTTTCGGCGCGTGAGCACTGCGGGCAGATCAACGTGGTGAAGGACGAAGAGTTCGAGTGCTCCGTGTGCCACCGCACTCTGCCTGCCTTCTGGAACTTCTGAACCCTGCTGTCACCCACCTCAGCCGAGCGCGCCTGAGCCTCACGCCCTACACTGCCCCCCATGCCCCACCCCGAATTCGTCGGCCTCGTGAACTCGCTGCAAGCCACCGCCGAGGCGGCCCTGGGCGATCTCAACGCCGCCACCTCCAGCGCGGCCCGGGACGGGCTGCTGGAGCAGGGGAGAGCGCGCCAGGTCGCCGAGCGGTCCCTGAAACTGCTCACCATGCTCGCCGAGAAGACCCGCGGCAACCTCGACCTCACGGAGGCCGAACTCCTGACGGACGCCATCGGCAGCCTGCGCGCCCGGCTGGGCAATTAGCATGCGCGCCGTCCTCCAGCGCGTCACCCGCGCGACCTGCACCGTGGAGGGCCGCGTGACCGGCGAGACCGGCCCCGGCTTCCTCGTGCTCCTCGGTGTGGCCCCGGACGACACCCCCGAGACCGCCCGCACCCTCGCCGCCAAGATCGCCAGATTGCGTGTCTTCGGCGACGAGTCGGGGAAGATGAACCGCAGCGTGCTCGACATCGGCGGCGCCGTCCTGAGCATCAGCCAGTTCACCCTGTACGCCGACACCCGCTGCGGCAACCGCCCCAGCTTCACCGGAGCCGCCCCACCCGAACAGGCCCGCGCCCTCTACGCCGAGTTCAACTCGGCCCTGCGTGCCCACGGCCTCCCTGTCGGGGAGGGGGTCTTCGGCGCCCACATGCTCCTTGACCTCACGAACGACGGCCCGGTCACCCTGACCCTCGACACAGAGAACAATTAATACAAAAACACGTGGGTACAATTGGTTAGTCCTGGTCACTGGTCAGAGGAAGCCGCGCAACAACCCGCCGCGATCCCCCCACCCTTTCACCCGAACACCCGCGCTCACCGCTATCCTGCCCCGCATGAGCTTGCGCCACCTCCCCCTCGCCGCCGCGCTCCTGCTGGGGCTGGCGGGCGCCTACACCGTGAAACCGGGAGATACCCTCTACTCCATTGCCCGCGCCCACAGCACGACCGTGGCGGAACTCACCCGCCTGAACCGCCTGACGGGCACGACCATCGAGGTGGGGCAGGTGCTGCGCCTGCCCGGCGAGCCCGCCCTGGTGCCCACCCCGCCCCTGCCGCGCAGCGATGGCGGCCAGGGCGGCCTGGCGGTACCCGCCGCGCAGATCGCCGGGCTGACAGTCTCGGCGCCCGCCTCGCTCCAGATGGGGGACGCCTTCGTGCTGCGCCTCAGCGGACCGCGCGCCGGGGACGCAACCGTGCGCTTTCCCAGCGAGGTGGGCGAGGACGTGCGGCGGCCCGGCGAGGAGCTCACCCCCAGCGGCGCGGCGGGGGAGTACGTGGTCCTCGGCCGGGTGGTACTGGGCAAGACCACCCCGGTCGTCTACGAGGTCCAGGTGGGGAGCGACCTGGTGCGCGGGAGCATTCCCGTGACAGGCCTGGACCAGACCATCCAGCACATCAACCTGCCCCCCAGCATCAGCCGCAAGCTGGAGGACCCCGGGCGCAAGGCCGAGGACGCCGCCGTTGAAAAAGCCTACGCCCGGCGCACCCCCCAGACCTGGACCCGGCCCTTCCAGCCTGCCGTGAACGTGAAGGCCCAGAGCAGTGCCTTCGGCCAGCCGCGCACCTACGTGGCGGGCGGTCCGGTCCTGTACCACTACGGCACCGACTACCCGGCGCCCGTCGGCACCGCCGTGACCGCCGTGAACGACGGCACCGTCGTCCTGGCGGGCAAGTACCCGGTGCGCGGCAATCTCGTCGTGATCGACCACGGGGCGGGGCTCACCAGCCTGTACTTCCACCAGAGCCGCATTCTGGTCAAGGTCGGCCAGAAGGTGAAGCGCGGCCAGAAGATCGGCGAGGTCGGCTCGACCGGCCTGAGCGCCGGACCCCACCTGCACCTGGAGATGCGCGTGCGCGGCGAGGGCACCAACCCCGCCGACTGGATGAACCGCATCTGGCCGAAATGACCCCGGCCGCCTTCTCCCTTACTCTAGGGCGGTGACCCAACCCAAACCCGGCTCCCTCGTGATGGTCGATATCCCCGGCCCGGCGCTCGACACCGACACCGCTGCCCACCTGCGCCGCCACGGCATCCGCGCCGTCTGCTTGTTCGGCAAGAACGTGCGGGACGTGGGGCAACTGCGTGCGCTGTGCACCGACCTGCGCGAGGTGATGGGGGAGGAGGCCCTGATCGCCCTGGACCACGAGGGCGGCGCCATCCTGCGCCCCGACTTCTGGCCCTTCGCCCCGTCCGCCATGGGTCTGGGAGCGGCGGATGACCCCGCGCTGACGGAAGATGTGAACGCCGCCCTCGCCCGGCAGTTGCGCTCGGTCGGCGTGAACTGGAACTTCGCCCCGGTACTCGACGTGAACGTGAATCCCGCCAACCCGGTGATCGGCGAGCGGGCCTACGGCGCGGACCCGGCCCTGGTGGCGCGGCACGGGACAGCCGCTCTGCGCGGCCACCACCGCGAGGGCGTGGCGGGCTGCGTGAAGCACTTCCCCGGCCACGGCGACACCCACACGGACAGCCACCACGCCCTGCCGCGCGTGAGCAAGAGCCGCGCCGAACTCGACGCCGTGGAGTTCGCCCCCTTCCGCGCCTGCCTGCCCCTCGCACCTGCCGTGATGACCGCCCACATCGTGTATGACGCCCTCGACCCCGCCGCCCCCGCCACCCTGTCGCGCCGCGTCCTGACCGACCTGCTGCGCGGGGAATGGGGCTACACGGGCGTGACCGTCACCGACAGCATGGGCATGCAGGCCATCGACGCGAACTACGGCCGGGGGGAGGCCGCCGTCCTCGCCCTGCGCGCCGGGGCCGACCTGGTGATGGCCCTGGGCCGCCGAGAGGCGCAGGAGGCGACATTGGGCGCGATGGCGGACGCGCTGGAAGGCGACCTGAACAGCCACGAGGTCGAGGCCAGCCTGGCCCGGCTTCACGCCCTGGCAACAGCGTTCCCGGCCCAGGACGACCCCGGCCTTGACCCGCAGACGGACGCGACCCTCCTCACAGAAGCCTGGACCCGCGGCCTCACGGCCCTCCGCCGCCCGCAGCCCCCCGCCCCCGGCAGCCACGTCCTGCTCGTCGCGCAGCGCAAGGTGGCCCGCGAGAATGTCAGCGAGGCCAGCGTGGATGCCGCCACCCTCGCCCAGGACCTCGCCGCCGTGTACGACGTGACGCTGCACGCCTACGACGACCCCGCCGAACTCGACTGGAACGGCCTGCGTGCCTCCGGCCTGCCCGTCCTCCTCGCCACGACCGCCCGCCACCGTCAGCCTGCCCTGGCCCAGGCGCGGCCCGACCTGCACCTCGCCCTGTACAACCCCTACGCGGTGCTCGACGTGCCCGCCCCGGCCCTGCTGACCTACGGCTTCCGCCCCGAGGCCCGCGCGGCTCTGGTCGCCTGGCTGCGGGGGGAGACGGGGGCCCACGGGCGCCTGCCCTTCGGGGCCTGACCGGGCTCCCTGCTCACCTCTCCCAGACCCAGCCGCCCGGCGCCGCCGCCACGCCCGCCGCCCGCGGCCCGGTATGCACGTTCAGCACGGGATTGACCCCAGCGAAGCCCGCCCACACGACCGGGTGCCGCGCCTTGATCGCCGCCAACAGCGTGTCGGCATCCTCGCGGACGCTGCCGTACAGCAGCCCCAGCCGCAGCGGGGTGCCCTCCCCATAGCGGGCCGTGACCTGGGCCGCCACGGCCTCGATGGCGCCCCGGTAACTGCGCGCCCGGCCCACGTTCGTGTACGCGCCCGTCTCCCGGTCCACCGTGATCACCGGCTTGAGGTTCAACAGGCCCCCCAGCGTCGCCTGCACCCGCCCGATGCGTCCGCCGCGCCGCAGGTACTCCAGCGTCTCGATGGTAAAGTACAGCTCCGTCTCCTCGTGGGTGCGCCGAACCCAGTCCAGCGCCGTGTCCAGCGTCTCGCCCCGCCCCGCCGCCGTCACTGCGGCATGAACCTGAAACGCCTGCGCCGCGCTGAGGGTCCGCGTGTCGTGGATGGTGACTGGGACTTCCGGCGCGAGCGCCCGCGCCTGCTCCGCCGCGTTGCGGCTCCCCGACAGCCCGCCGCTGATCGTCAAGGCCAGGACCGGCAGGCCCCCCTGACGCGCCCGCCGGTACGCCCCCGCCCAGTCCTGCGGCGTGGGCTGGCTGGAGGTGGGGTGCGCCGGGTTCGTCCCCAACTCCCGGTACAGCGCCTCGCGCGTGAGTTCGTCCATCAGGTACGTCGTGGAGCCGAAGGTCAGGCTGAAAGGCGCCACCGGCACATCATTTCGCAGCCCGGAGAAGGCGTCGAGGCCCCCATCGGTCGCCACAGCGAACTGGGGCGCGCTCACCGGAGTTCCGTCCCGTTCATCTGCTCGATCAGCCTCAGGGCGGCCGTGTGGTCCGCCTCCGGGCCGACGACGGTGGCGGCGGCGCGCATCAGCGCCTCGACGCTCATCAGAACGGGCGCGCTGGCCCCTGCCGTCCGCACCACGTCGGCAGCGATCCCCGCGTCCTTGGCGAGCAGGCCCAGGCCGAAGGTCGCGGGAAACTCGCGCGTCAGCACCCGCTGCCCGATCAGGTTCTGGGAGGCGTTGCTGCGCCCGCTGCTCGCGTTGATCACCTCCAGCGCGGCCCCCAGATTCACCCCCCCGCGGGCGAGCGCGGCCAGCCCCTCACCCGTCGCCCACAGGGTTACCGCCAGCAGCGCGTTGTTCACGGCCTTCACCGAGAACCCCGCGCCCGTCCCGCCCACATGCACCACCTTGCCCGCGAAGGCGAAGCTGTCCCGCACGGCCGCCAGCGCCCCCGCGTCCCCCCCGACCATGACCGTCAGTTTCCCGGCCTCCGCTCCTGCCGTGCCCCCGCTCACCGGGGCGTCGAGAAAGGCCACTCCCTGCCCCGCCAGCCGCGACGACTGCCGACGTGCTGCCTCCGGGTGACCACTCGTGCAGTCCACCCAGGCGGTGCCGGGCCGCAACTGCCCCTCCAGCGCGGCCAGCACCCCGTCCACCTCCGCGCTCGTGGGCAGGCAGGTAAAGATCACGTCGGCGGCAGCCACCCCGGCCAAACCCACCGCCTCGCTGCCGAACTCGCGCGCGTGTGTCTCGGCCCTCTCGGGCGTGCGGTTCCAGACGAGTGTGCGTCCACCCGTCTCCGCCGTGTACCGCGCGAGATGTCCCGCCATCGGCCGCCCCATCGCGCCCAGCCCCAGAAATGCCAGCGTTCTGCTCATGGGACCAGGCTAGGGCGCCCTCCACGCGCGGGTCCAAACTCTGAACCGAGTCCAGAAAGGCGGCGGCGCGTATGCTGCCCCCCGTGTTCCAGGCGCTCCTCAACGTCGTGCTGCCCGTCGTGCTCGTGGCGGGGGTGGGCGCGCTGCTCGCCCGCCGCTTCACCCTCAGCCAGGACACGCTGGGCAAGGTCAGCCTGAACGGCCTCACGCCCGCGCTGGCGCTGAGCAGCCTGCTGGGCACCACGGTGGGCGTGGGGGAAGGCCTGCACCTCGCCGCCGCCTACTTCGCGCTCGCTCTGAGCGGGGTGCTCCTGGCCTTCCTCGCCACCCGCCGCTCCCCCGGCATGACCCGCCGAGCCGTCATGGCGAGCGTCGCCATCGGCAATAATGGCAACTTCGGGCTGCCGGTCGCCCTCTTCGCCCTGGGGCAGCCGGGGCTCGACCAGGCAGTCGTGATCTTCCTGTGCTCGGTCGTCCTCACCTTCACCCTGGGGCCGCTGCTGTACGGCTCGGCGGGGGGAGCGCGGGCGGGATTGCTCGCCGTCGCCCGGTTGCCGGTCGTGTGGTGCATCGTCGCCGCGCTGCTCGTGCGGCTCCTGCATCTGCCGGTTCCGCTGGGGCTTCGGCGGGGCATCGACCTGCTGGGGCAGGCCGCGCTCCCGATGGTGCTGCTCTCGCTGGGCATTCAACTCGGGCAGGCGGGGCGGCTCTCGCTGACCGGGCCGGTGTTCACCGCCGTCTCGCTGCGGGTGCTGGGCATGCCTGCCCTGGCGCTGGGGCTCGGTCTGGGGCTCGGGTTGAGGGGGCTCGGTCTACAGGGACTGGTCCTGGCATCGGCGATGCCCACCGCCGTGAATGCCTTTCTGCTGGCGCGGGAGTATGGGGCTGATTCGGAGACAGTCGCCAGTGTGGTGGCGCTGAGCACGCTTGCCAGTCTGGTCACGGCGGCGCTGGTGGTGGCGTTGTTGCCGCAGATCGGGGGATTGGGGTGAGGCCTTCCGGGTTGGGCTTGTTGAGGAGGATGGGGCAGGGGGTCTTGCTTCGATTCGCCCCTACCCGCAGAGGGGCAGGGGAGCTTTTCGCTGCGCTCGGCAAAGGGCTCGCCCATCTCGCCTGTGGTCGCTGTTCTCAACGCGCAAGGTTTGATCTTGCCGTTCACAAGTCACTGGCCCACCGTCTCGCTGCGCGAGCAAGGCGGGGTGAAGGCGGTGCGAGGGCGAGTCGAAGGCAGGAATGGGCCGTCCACAAGAGACAGTTTTTGAACAGCTGGAGCTTTCGCTGAGTGTTGCTCGGACTCCTGGCGGGTGCGCTACACAGAAGGTTTGCCCGGGAAGCACATACTCCCCGCTCTTCTCCCCGGCCTGAAACTGCTCAGCCGGAAAGTTCCCCCGGGTCGGTCGGGTCCACGCCCGCCACATATACCCATGTGCCGTTCAGTCTTGTAAATCTGCTGCGCTCGTGCATACGGTGAGTACGACCATCCATCCGCAACGTCGCGGTGAACTCCACCTCGTTACCCTCCGCGTGATGAATTTTGAGGCCCAGGTAGCGCGCGTCATCTTCTTCCAAGTCCAGGTCCGGCGGGCAGGTGTCCGGGTGCCAGGTCCGCCGCACATACTCCGTATTGCGCAGGGCGTAGGCCGTGTACCGCGAACGCATCAGCGCCTCCGGTGTCTCGGCGGGGCGCTCACCGCGGTGCCGGAGACCGCAGCACGCGCCATAGGAGCGCCCCGAACCGCAGAGGCAGGGCTTCAGGGCCGGAAAGGGGAGAGGCACCCATCGAGCATAGCGGGCATACTGGGGACCCGATGACCGCCCCTGACGTGATCACCTCCCTGCAAAACCCCCACGTCAAACGGCTCGTGCGACTCCGCACCCGCCGCGAGCGCGAGCGCGAGGGGGTACTCCTGGTCGAGGGTGCCCGCGAATTCTCCCGGGCGGTGGGGGCAGGGCTCATACCCGCCACCCTCTACACCTGCGAGGCCCTGTACAGTCCCGAGGCGTGCGAGGTGGAACCTGCTCTCCCCGGCCCCCGCATCCGACTCTCCCGCGAGGCCTTCAAGAAGGTCAGTGGGCGCGAGAACCCCGACGGCCTGCTTGCCCTCCTCCCCACGCCCGCCCCCCGCCTGCCTGAGCCTGCTGAGGACGCAGTCGTCGTCGTCCTGCACGGCCTGGAAAAACCCGGCAACATCGGCGCGATCCTGCGAACGGCGGACGCGGCGGGGGCGGTAGGCGTGTTTGTCCTTGGCCGCGGCGCCGACCCCTATTCCCCCAACGTCATTCGCGCCTCCCAGGGCAGCGTCTTCACCGTCCCTGTCGCCGCGCTGAGTGAGGAGGAGGCCCTGACCTGGCTCGCCGAACACGCGTTCACCCGCGTCGCCTGCACCCCCGACGCCCCCCACGTCTACTGGGACGCGCCCCTCACCGGCCGGGTCGCCCTCATCCTCGGTGCGGAGCACGCCGGGCTGCCCCCCGAGTGGCGAGAGGCCGAACTCCCCGTGCGCGTCCCCATGCACGGCGCCGCCGACAGCCTGAACGTCGCCACCGCCGCCGCGCTCGTCCTGTACGAGTGCCTGCGCCAGCGCCGGACGTCCCGCTAGGCCAAACACGGGGCCGGGAGCGGTGTTAGCCTGCCCCCATGACCATCACCGAGAGGAAGGCGGCGCTGCCGCCCCGTGCCGACGTGCCGCGTGAGCAGACCTGGGACATCGAGGCCCTCTTCGCCACTCCCGGGGACTGGGAGGCGGAATCGCAGGCGCTCCCCACCGCCATCGACGCCCTCGCCGCCTACACCGGGAAGCTCGGGGGCAGCCCCGAGGCCCTGGCCGCCTACCTGCGCGAGTCGGACGAGGTCGAGCTGCGCCTCAACCGCTTCTTCTCGTACGCGAGCATGGGCGCCAGCGTGGACGGCCGGGACGCCGCCGCCGCCGCCCGCCGCGACCGGGCGAGCGCCGTCGCCGCTCAGTTCGGCAGCGTGACCGCCTTTGCGGAACCCGAGCTTCTGGCACTGGACGAGGAGACCCTGCGCGGCTGGCTGGGTCACCCCGACCTGGCCGACCATCGCATCCGGATTGAGCGCATCCTGCGTGACCGCCCCCACGTTCGCTCCGCCGAGGTGGAGGAACTCCTCGGCGCCGTCCAGGCCCCCTTCTCCTCGGAGCGCGGCATCCACCCGGCCCTCGCCAACATGGACCTGCGCTTCGGCACGGCGGGCGGCGAGACGGTCACCCAGGGCAACGTCGACCGCCTGACCTCCGCCCCCGACCGCGAGGTCCGGCGCCAGGCCTGGGAGAACTACGCCGACGCCCACCTCGCCGTCCGCCACGCCCAGGCGGGCATGTACGCCACCAACGTCCGCCAGAACGTCTTCCTGGCCCGCGCCCGCCGCTACCCCGACGCGATCACCGCGACCCTTGACCCCGACCGCATCCCCACCCAGGTCGTCACCACCCTCCTGGACACCTACCGCGCCCACACCCCGACCTGGCACCGCTACTGGAACGTGCGCCGCGAGTGGCTGGGCCTCCCCGAGCTGCGCGAGTACGACGTGAAGGCCGCCCTGGTGCCGCCCCGCCCAGTCAGTTACGAGCAGGCGGTGGAGTGGATCGCCGAGGGCATGGCCCCGCTCGGTGAGGACTACGTGCGGGACCTGCGCGCCGGGCTGACCGTCGAACGCTGGGTCGACTACGCCGAGAACGACGGCAAACGCCAGGGCGCTTATTCCAACGGCGGCGGGCGCGTCAAGCCCTACATCTTCATGACCTGGAATGGCACGGTGAGCAGCTACTCCACCCTCGCCCACGAGATCGGCCATTCCATGCACTCGCTGCTCTCCCAGCGCGAACATCCCTTCGCCGTGCCGCGCTACACCCTCTTCCACGCGGAGGTGGCGTCCAACTTCAACCAGGCGATGGTGCGTCAGCATCTCCTGAAGCAAGCCCGGGAGGCGGGCGACACCGACTTCGAGGTCGCCCTCATCGAGGAGGCGCTGTCCAACTTCCACCGCTACTTCTTCATCATGCCGACCCTGGCCGCCTTCGAGCTGGAGTGCTACCGCCGCATTGAGGCAGGCGGGACCCTGAGTGCTCCCGACCTCATCACCCTGACCGCCGACCTCCTGCAGCAGGGCTACGGCAAGGGCGTAAAGATGGACCGCGAGCGCAGCGGCATCCTGTGGGCGCAGTTCTCCACCCACCTGTACGCCAACTTCTACGCCTACCAGTACGCGACGGGGATCAGCGCGGCCCACCAGCTCCTCGCGCAGTTCAGTGAAGACCCCGAGGGTGCCCGCAAGCGCTACCTCGCCTTCCTGAAGTCCGGCGGCAGCCTCGACCCCATTGACGCGCTGCGCGAGGCGGGGGTGGACATGCTCTCGCCCGAACCGGTGGAGGCGACCTTCCGCACCCTGGCGGGCTACGTGGACCGGCTGGAGGAACTGCTCGCCGCGCGCCCCTCACCAAAGTGAGGACCACCGCCTGACCCCTTTCCCGCACACTGTGGGGCGAACATGCTCGACCGTTTCGTCCCAGGTGTGGGGAAAAGCCCCCGTCCAGCCGTCCTCAAAAGGACCGCCCCATGATCCTGCGCCGCGTGCTGGGCGTCCTCGCCAGCCTGCTCGTGGTCCTGGCACTTGCAGGTTGGGTCGGCCTTCAGTTCCCGCCCACCCCGTTCCCCGCCGTTGCGGGGCGCGCGTCCACCCCGGAGGTCGTGCGGCTTCCCGCGGGCCTCCCCGAGCCCGTCGAGCGCTTCTACCGCCAGACCTACGGTGACTGGGTCCCGGTGATCTCCACCGCCGTCGTCACCGGCCGGGCCACCCTGCACCCCCTGCCGTGGGGCCCCGCCGTTCAGGGCCGCTGCCGCTTCACCCACGAGGCGGGCCGCAACTACCGCCACGCCATAGAGGCGACGTGGTACGGGCGGCCCTTCCTGCCATTCGACGAGTCGTACCTGGGCGGGGTGAGTCGCCAGGAGACACCCTTCGGCTCGAACGCGAACGAACCCGAGGGCGCCCAGGCCGCCAACCTCGCCCTGTGGGCCGAGGCGATCTGGTTTCCCGCCCTCTACTTGACCGACCCCCGCGTGAGCTGGGAGGCGCTGGACGACAACACGGCCGTCCTGAACGTGCCCTTCGGCGAGGACCGCGAGCGCTTCATCGTCCGCTTCGACCCGGCCACCGGGCGCCCGTTCCTCCTGGAAGCCATGCGCTATAAGGACGTGAGGAATCCTAATAAAGTCCTGTGGCTGGCCCAGATTCGCGGGTGGGGCGCTTTTGGGGGCGTCAACCTGCCCCGGGTGGTCACCTTCACCTGGGCTGACGAGGGGAAGCCCTCGGAGACCTTCACCGTGGAGGACATCGCCTACAACCTGAACGTGAGCCAGTCTCTCCGGGCAACTGGGCTGTAAAGAGTAGGTCCTCAAGAAGAATTATTTTCACGAGTCGTCGACTCGTGAAAATACTCACTTGAAGAACACAAGAAAGAGGGCGGATTCCCCCGCCCCCTTCCCGGTCTTACGCCTGCGGCTGCTGGAGCTGCGGCCCGGGCACGTAGCCCTCGAGCGTCGCGTAGTCGTCCTGGAAGTGCATCAGGACGCCGCCGAACAGGGTATCGAAGGTTTCCTGGGGCATCTCGGCCAGGGTGGGGTAGAAGCCCACGTACTCCAGCCAGACATTGCCGTCGGCGTCGATGGAGCGGCTGAAGGCGCGCTCGCGGTTGCGGTCGTTGAGCATCATCGCCACGTCGAGGCGGCGCTGCGCGTACTGCTTCTGGGTCACGCAGGTGATCTCCAGACGGCTGGTGTTGTTGGGGCCGTCGTTGACGGAGACCAGCACCGCCGCGTCGCCCATCTCGAAGCGCCAGCCCATGCGGATGAACCGCTGGCCGTTGTTCTCTTCCATGTCGAGCTGAACTTCCTTCTCGCGCAGGTACTTGGCGAGCGTGTCCAGCGTCAGAAGCGCCGTTTCCATCGTCATTGAAACTCCTCCTCTTAGGGGGTGAAACCCGGGCCGATTCTAACATCCCGTCGGGGCGGGGGGCGCCTCAGGGCCGCGAGAGCACCCGCACCGTCACCGGAGCCACCCCGGCCGACAGGATGCCGAGCCGCGCCGCCGCCGTCCGTGACAGGTCGATCACCCGCGTGCGGCTCCCGAAAGGTCCCCGGTCGTTGATCAGCACGTCCACGGAGCGGCCCGTGCCCCGGTGCGTCACCCGCACCCAGCTTCCCAGCGGCAGCGTGCGGTGGGCGGCAGTCATGCGGGTATGCGAGTTGTACCGCCCGCCGTAGTACACTGCGTGGCCCCGCTGAACCGAACTCGCCTGTGCCCCGCCCAGAACTGGAACGGCCAGGAGGACCGCCGCGAGCGCCAGCGCCCTCACAATTGCTCCTTCGGCGTGCGGCTCAGCACCTCGTATCCCGTCTCCGTCACCAGCACGAGGTCCTCGATGCGGACCCCGCCGACCCCAGGCAGGTACGCGCCCGGTTCCACCGTCACGACCATGCCCGGTTCCAACACGTCATCGCTGCCCTTGCGCAGGCTGGGCCCCTCGTGGATATCCAGCCCAACCCCGTGCCCCAGCGAGTGCGCGAAGGCCTCGCCCAGGCCACGCCCCTCCAGAATTCCGCGTGCCACGGCGTCGAGGTCGCCCCCCCGCGCCCCGGGCCGCACCGCCGCCACCGCCGCTTCCTCCGCCTCCAGCACGGCGTTGTAGACCCGGCGCAGCTCTTCCGAGGGCGTTCCCACCGCCACCGTCCGCGTCATGTCCGAGTGGTAGCCGCGCAGGCGCGCCCCGAAGTCGATCGTCACGAGGTCGCCGTCCTCAATGACCCTCTCACTTGCCACCCCGTGCGGCATCGCCCCGCGCGGACCGCTCGCCACGATCACGTCGAAGCCCACCTCGGCCCCGGCCCGGCGCAGGCCGAGTTCGAGTTCGAGCGCCACGTCAAGTTCCCGCACCCCCGCCCGAATCATGGGGCGCACCTCGGCGAACACCCGGTCGGCCAACTCCTGCGCCTCCCGGATCGCCGCCACCTCCCCCGGCGACTTGACGAGCCGGACCCGCTCCACCAGCCCGCGCGTCGGAACCATCTCCGCGTCCCAGTGAGCGCGCAGGTCCTCCAGCCCGGCGACCGTCAGGTGCTCGGCCTCGAAACCCACCCGCAGGCCACGAACACGCCCCGCCGCGTCCCCATAGGTCTCGGGTGGGCGAGCGATCACCTGCGAGAGGGACGACTCCTCCCGCGCCTGCACGGTGTAGCGCGCGTCCGTGTAGAGGATAGCCTCCGCCCCCGTCACCAGCACCTTGCCGTCCTTGCCGCTCGTGAAGCCGCTGACCGCGCGCACGTTCGCCGGGCTGCTCACCCACAGCGCGTCCATGCCCGATTGCCCCATCGCCGCCCTGAGCTGTTCGAGAACCGTCATACGGCGGAAGGTAACACGTCCCCCCGCTCCCAACGGAACCCGCCCCCACTGTCCCCACCCGGGGGACAAGATGCCTGCCTCCCCGGAATGCGGCTTATACTCCTGGATCGGGACAAAAGACAGGCCGCCACGCGCGGGAACCCCCAAGGAGGAGAGAGTCCGTGAAACTTCACGAGTATCAGGGCAAGGAACTGCTGCGCCGCTTCGGCGTGAACGTGCAGGAGGGCCGGGTGGCCTACACGCCCGACGAGGTGCGGCAGATCGCCCGCGAGTTCGACCAGCCGGTCGTCGTCAAGGCGCAGGTCCACGTCGGCGGGCGCGGCAAGGCGGGCGGCGTGAAGTTCAGCCCCACCCTCGACAAGGCTTACGAGAACGGCGAGAAAATCCTCGGGATGGACATCAAGGGCCTGACGGTCAAGAAGGTCCTCGTCACCAAGGCCGTCGACATTGACGCCGGGACCGAGTACTACGTCGGCATGATCGTCGACCGCAACGTGCAGAGCTACACCCTGATGGCCTCCGCCGAGGGCGGCATGGAGATCGAGGAAGTCGCGGAAGCCACCCCCGAGAAGATCATCAAGCACCGCGTCGACCCCGTCACCGGCCTGCGCCCCTTCGAGGCGCGCGAGGTGGCGATCAAGGCGGGCTTCAAGGGCAACCTCAACAAAATTGCCGACATGATGGTGAAGATGTCGGAGGCCGCCCTGAGGATGGATGCCGTCCTCGTGGAGATCAACCCCCTCTTCGTGGAGGCCGACGGTACGCCGCTCGCGCTCGACACCAAGTTCGAGATCGACGACAACGCGATGTACCGCCACAAGGACCTCCTCGACTGGCGCGAGCTGGAGGCCGAGCACCCGCTCGAAATTGAGGCGAGCAAGTACGGCTTTGCCTACGTGAAGCTCGACGGCAACGTGGGCGTCCTGGGCAATGGCGCGGGCATCGTGATGACCTCCCTCGACGTGGTGAACCGCGCCGGGGCCAAGCCCGCCAACTTCCTCGACATCGGCGGCGGTGCGCGGGCCGACATCGTGTACAACGCGGTCAAGCTCGTCTCCAAGGACCAGGACGTCAAAGCAATCTTCGTGAACATCTTCGGCGGCATCACCCGCGCGGACGAGGTTGCCAAGGGCATCATCCAGGCGCTGAACGAGGGCATCCTGACCAAGCCCGTCCGCATGCGTGTCGCTGGAACCGCGGAGGAGGAGGCCAAGGCCCTGCTCGCCGAGGTGAACAGCCCCCTGATCCAGATGTACCCCGACATGTTCCAGGCGGCCGAGGCTGCCGCCCAGGAGGCGAACCAGTAATGGGCATTCTCGTCAACAAGGACAGCCGCGTCATCGTGCAGGGCATCACCGGCCGCGAGGGCGCCAACCACGCCCGCGCGATGCGCGAGTTCGGCACCCAGGTCGTCGCGGGTGTCACCCCCGGCAAGGGCGGCCAGCAGTTCGAGGGCTGGCCCGTCTACAACTCCGTCGAGGAGGCCAAGGCTGCCCACGACGCGAATGTCTCCATCATCTTCGTGCCGCCCGCCGGGGCCGCCGACGCGGTGCTGGAAGCTGCCCACGCAGGGATGCCCCTGATCGTCCTGATCACCGAGGGCGTCCCCACCGTGGACATGATGCGCGCTGTGCAGGAGGTCAAGGAACTCGACGCCCAGAACCGCGCGCAGGGCGGGCAGGGCATCCGATTGATCGGCGGCAACTGCCCCGGCCTCGTCACCAGCGGCGAGTGCAAGGTGGGCATTATGCCCAACCGCATCTACCAGCAGAAGGGGCGCGTCGGGCTGATTTCCCGCTCCGGTACCCTGACCTACGAGGCGGCCAAGCTGCTCCTTGATGCCGGGCTGGGCACCTCGACTACCGTGGGCATCGGCGGTGACCCGGTGATCGGCACGACCTTCGCCGACGTGCTCCCCATGTTCGAGGCCGACCCCGAGACCGACGCCGTCGTCGTGATCGGCGAGATCGGCGGGGCTGACGAAGAAGCGGCCGCCGAGTACATCGCCCAGAACATGAAAAAGCCCGTGGTCGCCTTTATCTCCGGCCGCTCCGCCCCGGCGGGCAAGCGGATGGGGCACGCGGGCGCGATCATCATGGGCAATGTCGGCACGCCCGAGAGCAAGCTCGCCGCCTTCGGGGCCGCGAACGTGCCCGTCGCCGACACCATGCCCGAGATCGTCGACCTGGTGAAAAAGGCGCTGAACGTCACCGCCTGAATTTCAGGCCGGGGAAAGGGGCCGGGGCACCACCCCCGGCCCCCCTTTTTCCTCAACCCAGCGTCATTTTTCGTCACACAGCCGTCAGCCCGGCGCGTAGACTGGGGACATGAAGCGTCTTTCCCTTCTCGCGGCGGCGCTCCTCGCCTCGTCCGGCGCCGCCCTGACCGTGACGGGGAAGGTCGAGGGCACGGTCCCCGCAGATACCCGGGTCAGTGGCTGGGCCGTCAGCGTCTCCGGGCAGCCCGTGCAGGAGATCGTCAGCGTGCCCGTCAACGGCGGCCAGTTTCGCCTGGAAGTCCCCGGGGCCTCCCCGAGCTTCCGCGCCCAGACCGCGCTGAACCCGCAAAACGTCACCTGGCCCGGCGTACTCGACCCGGTCATCGTGAGCGCCGAAACCCAGACGGCGGAACTCAAGTTCTTCACCTACCGCGACGCCAACCGCAACGGCCAGAACGACGAGGGCGAGGAATTGCGTGAGGTCACCCTGAGCGCCGGGCGCGGCTCGCTCTTCGTCGTCTGGGTCAACTCCGACGTAGCGGTCAAGGCCAGCCGCGGCTACGAGGTCGCCCTCAAGCGAGGCTGGAACGCCTTCGTGGTGGAAGTCGGCCGTGCAGTGAAGGTGGCGCCTTTCAAGGACGGCGTGGCCGCCGTCAGTCTGAGCCTGGGCCGCTGAACGAGATATTTGGGAGGGCCGCCTCTGGCTGCGGGAAGTAGGTCGGGCGGTCTTCTTACTTTTTATTCAGTTAAACAGACACAACAAAAAATTCACGAATAGATGATCTTGTGAATAGATTCACCTACACTGAGATATGAGAGGAAGGAGAGCTGACTCCCCCTCCCTCACTCCTCCATTCTGACCGGAGAGGCCACTTGCACCCCCACTTCCGCCAGTTGCCCCGCATCGACAGGGGAGGGCGCCTCTGCCATCAGATCCGCGCCGCGGTTGTTCTTGGGGAAGGCGATGACCTCGCGGATGCTGCCCGCGCCCGCCATCACCATCACCAGGCGGTCGAAGCCCCAGGCAATGCCGCCGTGGGGGGGCGTGCCGTATCCGAGCGCGTCGAGGAAGAAGCCGAACTTGTCGCGTGCCTGCTCCTCGGTAAGGCCGATGGCCCTGAACATCTGCGCCTGCACGGCGGGGTCGTGGATACGGATGGAGCCGCCGCCAATCTCGTAGCCGTTCAGCACCAGGTCGTAGGCCTGGGCGCGAATTTCTCCCTGCTGCTCTGTACCGAAGAGGGGAAGGTCCTCCGGGTGCGGCGCCGTGAAGGGGTGGTGCATGTAGGTCCAGGTCCCTGAATCCTCGTCGAATTCGAGCTGGGGAAAATCCACCACCCAGGAGACGTGGAAGCGCGGGCCATTCGACGCGAGTTCGAAGAGATCCCGCAACGCGAGCCGCACCGCCCCCAGCGCCGACACCGCCTTCTTCCACTCGCCCGCCGCGAAGAGGAGGGTGGCGCCCTGCCCCACACCCGTCCGCTCGATCAGGGCTGCCGCCTGCTCGCCCACGAACTTGCTGATGCCGCCCGTAAACCCCTCACCGTCGCGCTTGACCCAGGCCAGCCCCCTTGCCCCGTTCTGCTTCGCCACCCGCTCCAGCTCGTCAATCTGCTTGCGGGTGAGGTTCGGCGCAGCGAGGACCTTCACCGCCTGTGCGTCCGCGAACGCCCCGAACTCGCCCCCCCGGAACAGGTCGGTCACGTCCACGAAGCCCAGGTCGAAGCGCAAGTCCGGCTTGTCTGACCCATAGCGGTCCATCGCGTCAAAGTAGCTCAGGCGGGGGAAGGGGAGAGGCAGCTCGACGCCCAGCACCTCGCGGAAGACGTGAGCCAGCAGGCGCTCCTGCACCTCCAGCACGTCCTCCTGGGTCACGAAGCTCATCTCCATGTCGAGCTGGGTGAAGTCGGGCTGGCGGTCGGCACGCAGGTCCTCGTCGCGGAAGCAGCGGGCGAGCTGGTAGTAGCGGTCAAAGCCCGCGATCATCAGGAGCTGCTTGAAGAGCTGGGGCGACTGCGGCAGCGCGTAGAACTCGCTCGGATTCAGCCGGGAGGGCACCAGGAAGTCGCGCGCCCCCTCGGGTGTGGACCGCGTGAGCATGGGCGTCTCCACCTGAACGAAGCCCGCGGCGTCGAGGAACGCCGTCACCGCCGCTACCGCCTTGCTTCTCAGCATCAACGCCCGCTGCATCTCCGAGCGGCGCAGGTCGAGGTAGCGGTACTTCAGGCGGATGTCCTCGGCCACCTGCTCGCCTTTTTCCAGCTCGAAAGGGGGCGTTTTCGCCGTGTTCAGCACCTGCACGCGCGAGGCGATCACCTCGTAGTCGGCGAGGCCACCCTTGCGCTGCCCTTCCGGGCGCGGCTGGAAGTGGCCCTCCACCTCCACCACGTACTCGGCCCGCACGGTGTCGGCCTCCGCAAAAGCGGGGGAATCCGGCTCGACCTCCACCTGCACGATGCCCGAACGGTCGCGCAGTTCAATAAAGATCAGACCCCCCAGGTCCCGTCGCCGGTTCACCCACCCTTGCAAGGTGACCGCCCGCCCGGCGTAGGACTCATTCAGTTCTCCGACATAACAGGTGCGTTTCATGCTTGCTCCAGAAAAGCGTTCAGGTCGGCCAGCGGCACTTCCCGCCCCCCGCCTGAGCTCAAATTCTTGATGTTCAGGACACCCCGCGACGCCTCATCGCTGCCGATCACGGCGGCGTAGCGGGCACGGCGCCGGTCAGCCTCGCGGAAGGCATTCCCGGGTTTCAAGGCGCGGTAGGCGAACTCCACCCGGGCCACCCGGCGGCCTTCCAGCGCCACCCTCGCCGCCAGTCCCACGTTCTCCTCGTCCATCGCGGCGAGGAAGAGGAGCGGGCTCTCCGTTCCCGGAAAGGCCACGCCCTCCGTGTCCAGCGCGAGGAGCAGCCGCTCGATGCCGAAGGCCCAGCCGATGCCGGGAACCTCCTGCCCGCCGAGCTGCGCCGCCAGGCCGTCGTAGCGCCCCCCGCCGCCCAGCGCCGATTTCGCTCCCACGCCGTCGTGGTGCAGCTCCCAGGCGGTGCGGCGGTAGTAGTCCAGCCCGCGCACGATGGAGGGGTCGATGTCGAAGGGCACATCCCAGTCACGGAGGTAGCCCTGCGTTGCCTCGAAGTGCGCCCGGGCCTCCTCGCCCAGAAAGTCGAGCATGGGGCGAACACCCAGCTCGTGGATCAACGCCTGGTCCCCCTCGCTCTTGGAGTCCAGAATCCGCATCGGGTTGCGGGTCAGGCGGTCCCGGCTGTCGTCGGAGAGGCGCTCACTGTGCGGCGTGAAGAGGTCGCGGAGGTAAGCGTTGTAGGCCTCGCGGTCCTGCGGGTCACCGATGGAGCCCAGCTTCACCCGCACGCCCGTGAGGCCCAGCTCGCGCACGACCTCCCACATCAGCCAGATCGCCTCGGCGTCCACCAGCGGGTCGGTCGAGCCCAGCACCTCGTAGTCAACCTGGTGAAACTGGCGCAAGCGGCCCTTCTGCACGTTTTCGGCGCGGAACATCGGCCCGTGGGTCCAGAGCTTCAGAGGCGCCGGAAGCTGCTTGAGCCCATTCTGGAGGTACGCCCGCACGATGCTCGCCGTCCCCTCGGGGCGCAGCACGTAGCCGCCGTGATCCCCAAAGTAGTACACCGTGAACATCTCCTTGCGGACGATGTCGGTCGAGCCGCCCACCCCGCGCTTGACGAGTTCGGCCTCCTCGAACAGCGGCGTGTCGATGAACTGCGCGCCTGCCCGCTCCAGAACGCGGCGGGCGGTGTCCTGCACATGGATGAAAGCCGACGCCTGTACGTCCCGGGAAAGTTTCGGGCTGCCGTCCGGCAGGTGGTCCTGGGTGCCCTTGGGGCGTTGAAGCGCCATAACCTGAGAAGTGTAGCAGCCAGCGGCCAGCGGGGAAAAACAGGGGAGGGGGCGGCCCATCCGCACGGGCCGCCCCCTCCCGAACCGCCTTACTGCCGCACGCTGTAGGGCAGCCCGGTGGACTGGCGTCCGCCGACCTCCACGAACAGCCAGGAGCCGCCGACCGGGGCGTCCGCCGGAATGGTCAGGACGATCTCGCTGCCGGTCCAAGAGCGCACCGCCGAGGCGGGGAACACGTAGCCGCCCTCGCCCGACTCGTTCGCGCCCAGCCGCACCCGCCCCGTGGACGGCCCGCCCAGGTAGCGCCCCTGGATGGTGAGGATGCCGCCCCGCGCCGCCGGTTCGGACAGCTTGATCAGCACGGGGGTGACGGTCACGCCCGGCGCGGCCTGCTGACGCGGCGCGCAGGACGCCAGGGCACCCATGAACAGTAAAGAAGCAAAGAAGAAACGCACCATAGCAGCAGCCTCCGACTCAGCAGTCTAATGAGCCCCAGATGACCGGTCAAACCACCCCCCCTGGTGCGGAAAATGTCACATCCCCGGACGGGGGCTCAAGCCTGGCGGGCACACGCGTGCTGATCGTCTTCAATCCCCGCAGCGGCCAGGGGGAGAGCACGTTGCCGGACTTCGTCGGTCGGTTGCAGGCCGAAGGCGCCGAGGTCACCGAACGCGAACTCCAGCCCGACACCCCCATGCCGCAATACGTCGCCGACCTCAAGGACTACGACGTTCTCGTCGGGGCGGGGGGGGACGGCACCGTGAGCAGCCTGGCCTACGCCGCCCGCTATGGAGACGTGCCACTCCTCGCCTACCCGGCAGGCACGGCCAACCTGATCGCGCAAAACCTCGGCCTGCCCCGGGACCCGGTCGCGCTCGCCGACATCCTCGCGGGCGGCCACACCGTGCGGGTGGACCTGGGCGAGGTCGAGGTCAAGGGCGAGAAGAGCGGCTTTGCCATGCTCGCCGGGGCGGGCGCGGACGCCGCCATGATCCGCGACTCCGAGGAACTCAAGGAGAGATTTGGCGCGATGGCCTACGTCCTGAGCGCGATGAAGCAGCTCAGCCCCAAAAAGACCACCTTTCACCTTGTCCTCGACGGCGAGCCCCGGGAGTTCGAGGGCATCGGCGTGATGGTGGCGAACTTCGGCATGGCGAACTACCGCCTGCCCATCACCAGCGACATCAGCCCGTCGGACGGCCGCTTCACTGTCGTCCTGCTCAAGGCCGGGAACATCCTGCGCCTGGTGCCCAACCTGATCGATTCCTTCCGGGTCAAGCTCAACCTGGGCGACCCGCTGTTCAGCGGCAACCTGGAGACGCTGGAGGCCAAGACCGTCACCGTGGACGCCGACGAACCCTTTCCCCTGCAGTACGACGGCGAACTGCACGTGGAGACCACGCCCTTCACCGCCAGCATCCTGCCCGGCGCGATCCGCTTCCTGACACCGGTGAGAAAGGCCGATCTGGACACCTGAGGGGCATCTTCGTCCAGAACACCCTTTTTTGGCCTCCTCACAGGAAGGCCAGGAAGGGGCCTCCAACCGCGCCCGAGGGGTTCAGGAGGGGGGCAAATGGCGGGCGACTCCGGTGAGCCGTTCGCGGAATTCGCTCACGAGCGGATCACCCTTGGCGCGGTTATACGGCTCACAGGCGTCGGTGAGGTTCTGCAATATATGCGGGCCTCCACGGGAGAGCGGGGCAACGTGGTCCACCGCGGAGCCGAAGAGTTCCAGGTGGCCGAGGCAGTAGGCGCAGGTGTTTGCGGAGAGAATCTTTTTCGCCAAGGTTACGACGTCAACCGGAGTGGTGACACGGCCCCTGGTCGGTTCGGTGACGGCGGTGTTTATGGAGCGGGCGATCTGGAGCGCGCAAGTCCTTGGGTTGGCGTGGTACCTGACATTCGCCTTCCGCGAGCGGCAATAGGCGTGTCGACCATTCGAGCCGTAAGCCTTGATCCTCAGCATTTGCCCACAGGTGGCGCAAACTTTGGCCGTCAGGCGGCAACCCTGATAGTGAGCCGATCTCTGGCGAGGCCCAAAGGCTACGAGAAGTACTACCTCAGCGCAAGAGAAACACCGCTTCTGCCGTTCCATGTCTACTTTCTACTCCGGAGAATTTCAGTTCTGCGAAGTAGAATGTGCTGATGACGAAACCTTCGGGCCTGGCCCTGCAACTGGCGAGCAAGTGGAGCAGTTCCGAGAACCGGCGTCGCGAGGGGTTGCGGGCCGCGCACGCGCAGGATGCTGAGGCGTTGGTCGATCTCACGACAACGTATATGCGGCTCAAGTCCAGCCGCAAGGGCCGCACGAGCGAGCTGACGTTGAAGGCCTACGCCGAATCGATCCGGCAGTTCCTGGCGTTTACCGGGCCGCCCGAGGCTCCCAGCCGCGCCCTCAATCAGCTCATGGCCGAGGATTTCGAGGTCTGGCTGCTGCACATGCAGGAGGCCGGGCTGAAGCCGAACACCGTCAAACGCCACCTGTACGGGGCGCGCAACCTGATGAAGGCCCTGGTCTGGGCGAACGTCTTGAAAGCGGACCCGAGCGCGGGGGTATCCCCGCCTTCCGATCCCACACCCGCCCACGCGAAAAAGCGTGCGCTGACGCAGGCGCAAATCCGCGAGTTGCTGGTTCTACCCGCGGAACTCCACGCCCAGGACGGGCTGCGGGCCAGCCGCGATATGCTCCTGCTGGTGCTGGGGGGCACGCTGGGCCTGCGGGCGGCAGAGATCGTGGGGCTGGCCGTGGCCGACGTGGACCTGACCGGGGAGTCACTGACCGTGCGGGGTAAAGGCGGCAAGGCGCGGGTCGTCCCGCTGCCCGCCACGGTGAAGGCGGTACTGGGGCGCTGGCTGGTGGCCCGCCGCGCGGTGACGGCGGACGGGGAGGGACCTGCCCTCCTCGTGTCCCTGTCGGGTGTGAATTACGGGGGGCGCCTCTCGACGGACGGGGCGCGGTTCATCGCCCACACCTACTACCGCCACCTCGGCCTGCCCCCCGAGCTGTGGGGCCTGCACACGCTGCGGCGCACCGCGGGCACGCACCTGTACCGGGCCACCCGCGACCTGCATGTCGTTGCCGACCTGCTGGGCCACGCCTCGGTCACGACGAGCGCGATCTACGCGAAGATGGACGTGGACGTGCGCCGCGAGGCCGTGGAGGCGATGGAGCGGCTGCGGGCTGGGGAGGAGTAGGGCTTAACGTTCCCTCCGGTCGAGCCGCAGCGCATAGAAGAGCATCAGGGCCGCGAGGAGCAGGGCGGGTAGGTCGCCGAGCCGGGTGTAGACGGTCTGCCCGCCCAGCAGGCGGGGGCGGACGTAGAGGGCGCCCTCCCCAGCGCTCAAAGTCTGGACCGGTTCGCCGAGGTCGTTCACGGCGGCGGCCACGCCCTCGTTCACGCTGCGGACCAGCCAGCGCCGGGTCTCGATGGCGCGCACCCGGCCCATCAGGAAGTGCTGCTGGACGCCCCAGCCCTCGTACCAGCCATCGTTGCTGGGGTTAACGAGAAGCTTGGCCCCTTTCCCCACGAGTTGCCGGGCGACCCAGGGAAAGACGCTGTCATAGCAGACGTAGGCACCGTAGAGGGAGCTGCCGAGGCGCAGGGGGGCAATCTGTTGGGCGGCGGTGAGGACAGGCAACTCGAAGCCGATGGCCCCCTCGATCACCCCGTAGGCGGGCCTCAAGGCCTGATACAGCGGGAAATACTCGCCGAACGGCACCAGCCGGGCCTTGAGGTCCAGGCTGACGACCCGGCCCGAGGCGTCGACGCTGACCACTGCGTTCTGGCGGGGCTGGAAAGTTCCCAGACCGCTGATGCCCGGGCCGGGGAACTCCGGGAGGCGGGCAGGCACCTCGATGCTCGTCAGGGCGGTTTCGCTCCAGACGACGAGTTCCCCGGGCGCGCGGGAGGCGCTGAGCCTGCGCTGAACCTCGAGCTGCTCCTCAGGCGTGAGCTGGCGGGTCGCCCGCCCGAACGAGTCGAAGGTGGTCCGCAGCACCAGCATGGGCTGAATGGGTCCCGTTCCCGGCATCCGTGTCACTCCGTACGCCAGCGCACCCACCCACAGGGCTGAGAGCAGGACGAGGGGGGAGCGTCTCCCCCACCAGAACGACACCAGCGCGGCGGCGGTGGCGGTCATGAGCACGCTGCCCAGCAGCACCCCGCCCAGGTCGGCAATCTGGATGGCGGGGGTGGGCAGGAGGGTGTAGCCCAGGGTGGGCCAGGGAAAGGCGAGCGGCCCGAGGAAACGCAGCCATTCCAGGAGTACCCAGCCGCCCGCCAGCGCCCAGACCCGGGCCTCGCGCGAACGGACGAGTCTCGCGGCGAGCCAGGCCATCAGCGCCAGGAAGGCCCCTTCCAACGCGAAGAGGGCGAAGGCGAGGACCCCTAAGGCGGGGGTGCCGAACAGCTTGGCGAGAAAGGCGGTGAGCCACCACAGGTGGACGGCGCTGTAAGCGGTGCCCGACCACCACATCCGCCCGGCGACCTCACGGGGCGAGGCGCCGCCCGAGACGAACAGCAGCAGCCCCGCGAGCGGCAGGTACGACAGGAAACTCCAGGGAAGCGGCAGGCCGCAGGCGGCGAGCAGGACCCCGAGGAAGGCGGCGATCAGGGGGGGCGGCAGACGCACCGGGCCATGATAGGGGCCGGAGCAGGGAAATGCGGCAGCGGGCGGGCGGACTTTGCACTAGCATGGGCTCACCTTGAGACTGGCGTTTATCAGTGACCTCCACGGCAATATCCACGCGCTGACGGCCGTCAAGCGCTTCCTTTCCGAGAACGTGGTGAATGGAGTCGTCGTGGTCGGCGATCTGGTCGGCTACGGGGCCTCGCCGGGACCCGTGATCGACTTCGTGCGCCGCGAGGGCTGGCAGACGGGCCTGGGCTCCAGCGACCTGCGGGTGGCGCTGGAACTGGGGGGGAACCCCGCGCGCGGGGGCGTCGCGGACCAGATTCTGGAGTGGACGCGCAAGGTGCTCTCGGCCGAGCAGCGCGACTTCCTGCGCCGCTTGCCCCCCGGCGGCCGCCTGATGACCCCGGTGGGGCGCGTGCGTTTCTTCCACGGCTCGCCCCACGCGCCCGAGCAGCGGCTGGACCTTATGGCCCCCGAGCGCGAGCTGGAGGACCTGGCGGAGACGCTGGGGTCCCGGGTGATCGTGGTGGGCGGCTCGCACGTCCCGTTCGTGCGGGTGGTCGGCGAGACAACCTTCGTGGACCCCGGCTCGGTCGGGCTGAGCCTGAACAGCGAGCCGGGGGCGGACGTGGCCCTGGTGGACTGCGTGGGGCGGCGGCCCAGGGTCACCCTGCACAAGGTGCCCTACGACTACGCCTCCTCCGCCTTCGACATCCTGGCGTGGAACCTGCCGCCGGTGGTCGCGGACGTGATTCGCACCGGGCGGATGGGGTAAGAGGCCCGGGACAAGGTCGGGACCCCCACCCCCTTCAGGCAGGCACTGCTCCCAGCGCCCGGTCGAAGCGGTCCACCAGGCCCCGCTCGTTCAGCAACGCTTCCAGGGCGGCGAGCAGGGCGCGGTAGGGGGCGGGGCGCGCGGCCTCCCCCATCAGGCCCAGGCGCCAGATCAGCCCGGCGGTGGGACCCAGGCCGCCCGTCACGCTGATCTCGCGCTCGCGTAGGGCGGAGCGGACCCCGGCGTCGTCGAAGCCTGCGGGCAGCAGCAGGGCGAGGACGGTGGGCAGCCGCGCGGCGGGGTTCTCCACGTAGGGCGCGAAGCCCAGCGGGGTCAGCGCTGCGAGCACGGCCTCCCCGACCTCCTGCACCCGGGTCTGGCGGACGGTCAGGCCCTCCTCCAGGGCGGCCTCCAGGGCGGCGTGCAGGGCGTAGTGCAGGTTGACGGGCACGGTGTGGTGGTAGGTGTGTTCCTCCCAGTAGTCGCGCAGCCCACCGAAGTCGCAGTACCACAGGGGCGTGGGGGTGCGCCGGGCCGCATACCGGGCAAAGGCCCGCTCACTGATCGCCACCGGGGCGACGCCGGGGGGGGCCGAGAGGCACTTCTGCGCGCCGGTGTATACGTAGTCGATCCCCCAGGCATCCATGTGGAAGGGCTCCATCCCGGCCGTGGTCACCGCATCCACGGTCAGGAGGGCGCCGCTCCCGCGCACGATCTCCGCAATTTCAGGCACCGGGTTGAGCACGCCGGTACTCGTCTCCCCGTGGACCACGGCGACGAGCCGCGCGCCGCCGAGGTTCGCGGCCACAGCGGCCGGTTCGATGGGCTGCCCGAGTGGCGCCTCCACCAGACGGACCCGCGCGCCGTAACGCCCCGCCATCTCCGCCATACGCCGCCCGAAGGACCCGTTCACGCACACCAGCACCTCGTCGCCCGGCTCGACGAGGTTGGCGAACCCCGCCTCCATCCCCAGGCTGCCGGTGCCTGCCAGCAACGCGGTGAAGGTTTCCGGAGCCGTACCGTACAGCGCTCGCAGGTCCGCCTGGATCTCCCCGTTCAGGGCGAACACCTCGGGGTCCATGTGACCGAGCATGCCGCGCAGCAGCGCCCGCTGGGCGCGGGGATGGATTGGCGTGGGTCCGGGCGTCAGCAGGATATGGTCCGGGAAGGAGCCGGGGCAGTCCTCGAGCATGGGGTGGAGTGTAGCATCCTGTCCGGGTGCTGACGCAATAACATTGCTCTAGATGGGTTCCTGGGGTGGGAAGGCGCAATTCCGTTGCTTTTCTTCAAACCTTGACCTCTTTTAAACTGACATGGAGATGTGAGCGGAAGCAGTGTCTATAAGTGAATATATTCACGATATGACTGGTTCGTGAAAATGGTATTTCCTCCTCTTTTTGGAGGGCTTAGAATGATCGACTGTGACGACCTCAAGTTCCTCCGGGCGGCTGCGCGCTGTCCTGTTCGACCGTGACGACACCCTGGCGTATGCCGACCCGGGGGTGTACCGAGAGGCGGCGCTGTGGGCGAGTAAGCGGTTCGGAGTAGACCCGAAGTTGGCGGGGCGGGTGCTGGCCGGGCTGTGGCAGGAACACACGTCCTCGTGGTGGGATCTGCGGACGCACGAGGAGGAGGAAGTGTTCTGGGCGCACTACGGGGAGCAGCTCGGCACGCGGCTGGGGCTGGATGCGGGGCAGGCTGCTCAGGTGCTCGCCGCCTTTCCCTACGAGCGCTACCTGAGGCCGGTGGAGGGGGCGTGGGAGGTGCTGATTGAATTGCGGGCCCGGGGCCTGAGGGTCGGGGTGCTGAGCAACACGCTGCCGAGCATCGACCGGACGTTGACGGCGCTGGGGCTGGATGACGGGGTGGATGTGGCGGTGGCGAGCTGCGTGGTCGGGGCTCACAAGCCGGAGGGGAGGGCGTTCACGTACGCGTTGGAACGGCTGGGACTTCCGGCGGGGGAGGTGCTGTTCGTGGATGACCGGCTGGAGAATGTCGAGGCCGCGCGGGCGCTGGGGATGAAGGCAGTGCAGATCGACCTCTCGCGGCAGGTGCCGGGAGTTCTGCATAGCCTGTGGGGCGTACTGGCGCTGGTGGACGGGCCGGTGCCCGCTTGACCCGGCCGCCCTTTCTGGTGGACGGGCACCTCGACCTGGCCTGGGCCGCGGGGCTGGGCCGGGACCTGACACTCGACCTGGAGACGTTGCGGGAACGCGACCCGGTGCCGGGCCAGACGGCGATGGTGACCTTCGGGGAGCTGAGGGAGGCGGGGACGCGGGTGTGCTTCGGGACGCTGTTCGCGTTGCCGCGGACGGGTGAGAGTCCGGAAGGGTACATGGACCCCGCGGGGGCACGGGCGCAGGCCCTCGCGCAACTGGACACGTACCGCCGCTGGGAGGACCGGGGGCTGATCCGGCTGTTGAGGAATGGGGCGGAGGTGGGGACGCATCTGGCGGACCCGGACGGTCCCCTCGGCGTGGTGCTCCTGATGGAGGGGGCGGACCCGGTGCGGGACCCAGGAGACCTGGGGTTCTGGGTGGAGGCGGGCGTGCGGCTGATCGGCCCGGCGTGGGGCCGGACCCGCTACGCGGGGGGCACGGACGCGCCGGGGCCGCTGACGCCGGAGGGCCGTGCGCTCGTCACGGCGATGCGGGACCTGGGGGTGGCGCTCGACGCCTCGCACCTGGACGATGCCGCGTTCTGGGAGGCGGTGGAGATCGGGCCGCGGATGATTGTCTCGCATTCCAACAGCCGCGCGTTCCTGCCCGGGAACCGCCACCTCACGGACGAGATGGCGCGGGCGGCGGCGGCGTCGGGCGGGGTGATCGGCCTGGTGTTCCTGAGCCCGTTCGTCCGGCCGGGGTGGACTCTGAGCCAGCCGCGGGTGGGGCTGGACGAACTCGCGGCCCACGCCCGGCACTACGCGGGGCTGGTGGGCTGGGAGCATGTAGGGCTGGGCACCGACCTGGACGGCGGCTTCGGGCGGGAAAAGGCTCCGGCGGGAGTGGAGCGCTACCGGGACGTGGGGCGCTTTCTGGACCTGTTGCCGGAGGAGCACCGGGCGGGGGTGGCGGGCGGGAACTGGGCCCGCTGGCTGACCCGCCTCCTGTAGGGGGACGCGCTACCCTGGGGGCATGCTCACCGCTCCCCCCCTGGACCCCCGCACACACGCCTTCGACCCGGTCACCCGGCTGGCGGCGGCAGAGTTGCGCGGCCTCCTGCCGGACGAGGGGTGGCACTTCGTCACTCCTCGTCCGGCGCGCGCCGGGAATGCCCGCGTCAGCCTGCGGGCCCGGCCTGATCTGGACGCCGCGCAGGTGACGGAGGCGCTGCCCGGGGAGGCGCTGGAGGTGCTGACGGAGCGGGAAGGCGGCTGGGCCTGGGTGCGGACAGGGCACGACCGGTATCCGGGCTGGGCGCGGGGGGACTCGCTGCTGACGGGGCGGCGGCCAGGGGGGGAGGAGTTGCGCGTCACGGCCCTGCGGGCCCACGCCTTCGCGGGGCCACGGGTGAGCCGCCCCATCGTCGCGGAGCTGTGCGCCGGGGCGAGGCTGACCCGCGTGCCCGGTGAGGTGGAAACCGAGGATGGCCGCCGCTGGGTGCCGGTCTTCCTGCCGGACGGCACCGGGGCCTGGGTGCAGGAGGTAATCCTCTCCCCCACCCCGCCAGCGGACGCGGCGGAGTTCGCGCTGCGCCTGTTGGAGACACCCTATGTCTGGGGCGGGCGCAGCGCGTGGGGGCTGGACTGCTCGGGGCTGACGCAGCTCGCGTACTGGGCGCTGGGGCTCTCCCTCCCGCGCGACGCGGACCAGCAGCAGGAGGCGTTGCAGCCGGTGCAGACGCCTCAGCGGGGCGACCTGGTGTTCTTTCCCGGCCACGTCGGGGTCATGCTGGACGCTCGGCGGCTCGTCCACGCCAACGCCACGCACATGCGCGTCACGGTGGAGACGCTGGGCGAGGGCGAGTACGGCACGCGGCTGGAGCGGGCCCTGACGGGCTTCGGGCGGTGGCCCGCGTGAGCGTGACCTGGGAGACGCTGGAGCTGCATACCGCCCAGCCCTTCGGCATCGCGCGCTGGACGCACTCGACCTACCCACGCACCTTCGTCATCTTCGAGCAGGATGGAGTGACGGGCCGGGGGGAGGCGGCCCCGAACGCCTTTTACGGCGAGACGCGCGGGACGGTGGAGGCGGTGCTGCCTCTCCTCGCGGAGGCGCTGACGGACGGATGGGACTGGGACGGGCTGCGTGAGCGGATGAACGCCCGGATGCCGCAGGGGCACCCCAGCGTGAAGTGCGCGCTGGAGATGGCGGGGGTCGAGTGGGCGGCCTGTGCCGCGGGGGTGCCGGTCTGGCGCCTGCTGGGGCTGTCGTCCTCTCCCCTGCCGGAGAGCAGCTATACCGTCAGTTTGGGTGATCTCGGGGAGATGCGGCGGCAGGCGCGGGGGGCCGTGGCACGCGGGCACGGCGTCCTGAAGGTGAAGCTGGGCACCGACCGGGACGAGGCCATCCTGGAGGCGCTGCGGGAGGAGGTTCCGGACGTGGCGCTCCGGGTGGATGCGAACGCGGGTTGGACCCGGGCGCGGGCGGCGCGGATGCTCGCGGTGCTGGAGGCGGCCCGGGTGGAACTCGTCGAGCAGCCCCTGGCGGCGGGGGACCTGGAGGGCCACGCGGGGCTGCGCCGCCTCGCTCGGGTGCCCATCGTGGCGGACGAGAGCCTGCACCATGTCTCGGACGTGCTCGCCCTCGCCGGAGCCTTTGACGGGGTGAACCTCAAGCTCGCCAAGCTGGGCGGCCCCTTGCAGGCCCTCACCGCGCTCCGGCTGGCCCGCGCCCACGGCCTCCAGGTGATGATGGGCTGCATGATTGAGAGCAGCCTGGGGATCGCGGCGGCGGCGCATCTGGCGGGCCTGTGCGACTGGGCGGACCTCGACGGGGCGCTGCTCCTGGGGGACGACCCGTTCACGGGGCTGGAGTGGACGGCGGGGCAGCTGGAGCGGCCGACCGGGATGGGGTGGGGGGTGGAGCGGAGTTGACCGTCACCGTCGCCGTCCTCGGCTGCGGCAACCGGGGGGCGGACGTGTACGCGCGGCACCTGGCGGCGGAAGGGGCGAGCGTCACCCACCTCGTCGATCCCCGGCCCGCCCGGTTGCGGGAGGTCGCCTCCAGGCACGGGCTGGGGCCGGAGGCGTGTTTCCTCGATTCGGACGCTTTCTTCGCCCTGGGTCGGGTGGCGGACGCGCTGGTGATCGCCACGCCGGACGACGCCCACGTGGGGCCGTGCCTGCGGGCGCTGGACCTCGGGTACGACGTGCTGCTGGAAAAGCCCATCTGTCTGGAGGAGGCCGAGCTGGACGTGCTGCTGGCGGCAGAGGCGGCCTCCAGCGGGCGCGTAACGGTCTGCCACGTGCTGCGGGCGACGCCCTTCTTCCGGGCGATCCGGGGGGTGCTGGATTCGGGGCGGCTGGGACGGCTGGTCGGAATTCAGCACGCGGAGAACGTGGCGTACTGGCATTACGCGCACTCGTATGTGCGGGGGAACTGGGCCCAGTCGCCGCCCGCCGCGCCCTTCGTGCTGGCGAAGAGTGGGCATGACCTCGACCTGCTGCGCTGGTTCGCCGGGGCGCCGCCCGTGCGGGTGAGCAGCGAGGGGGCGCTGTTCCACTTCCGGCCGGGGGAGGCGCCGCCCGGGGCCTCGGACCGTTGTGTGACCTGCCCGCTGATGGGCTGCCCCTATGACGCGCGGCGCATTTACACCACCCGCGACCCGGAGCGCTGGCCCGTCACGGTGCTGACGGCGGGGGGCGTCTCTCTGGCTGACGCGCTGGCGTCTGGACCCTATGGGCGCTGCGTGTACGGCGGCGGGAATGACGTGGTGGACCACCAGGCCGTCACCGTCGTCTTTGCTAACGGGGTGACGGCCCAACTCACGGTGAGTGCGTTCACCCATGACAATACCCGGACGCTGAAGCTGCTGGGCACCCACGGCGAACTGCGCGGCCACCTGGACCGGGGTGAGATCGAGGTGCATGACTTCCGCACGGACGTGGCCGAGTTGCTGACGGCCGATGTAGGCGGCAACCACGGCGGCGGCGATCTCGCCCTGGTCGCGGCGTGGCTGGCCTTCCTGCGGAGGGAGGCGGGCGTGCCCACATCCCTGGCCGAGTCATTGGATTCTCACCGAATGGCCTTCGCGGCGGAGCGGGCGCGGCGGCGGACGACGGTGGAGCGGGTGTGAGGGGGCTTGCCGGACCTCTTGTGCGCTGCTCATCCCTCAAGCCCTGCCTTGTATTAATTCTATGCCGCAGGTACTCCCAAAGGGGGCTCTATGCCTTAGCCTCCCGCAGGAAGTCGAGAGTATAGCGGGCCACCGTCTGGGGAAAGGAGTCGGTGAGGGCATGGGTGCCGCCCGGAATTTCGCGGACCGTTGCGTCGGGGATGGCGGCGCAGATCGCCTCCAGGGTCCAGGCCTGGATGACGGGGTCGTGGGTGCCGTCGAGGAGCAGGGTGGGAGCCCGCACGTGGGGGAGCAGCGGGCCGGTGTCGTGCTCGCTCTGGTTCTGCGCCAGGCGCAACATCCGGGCGGGGCCGCTGCGGGTGTAGGCGGCCAGGGCGGGCAGGAACAGGCCAGGCCGCTCGCGGGGCAGGTCGAGGAGGAGGCGCCCCAGTTGCACCCGCACGCTGGGGTTCTCGGGGATGCCGGTGGGCGCGCAGGCGATCACGGCGGACACGTGCCCCGGGTGGCGTGCGGCGAGGTCGAAGATCACCTCCGCACCGAGTGAGTGGCCCAGCAGCGGCACGCGGCCCAGGCCCGCCTCCGTGAGCCAGGCGGCGAGGTGATTCGTAAGGCCCTCGATGGTGCGCGGGGAGCCGGGGCGGCCCGCGCTCAGGCCGTGGCCGGGCGGGTCGTAGGCGTACACTGTGCGCCCGGGGGCGAGTTGACGGGCGACGCGCGCATACATCCAGGAGGCGCAGCCCAGGCCGGGGACGATGACCAGGGGAGGGCCCTCGCCGCGCACCCGGGCGTGGGTGAGCAGGCCGCGGACGCGGGTGTAGCGGGATTCGGCTCTCAAGCGCCCCCTTGCAGGAAGTCGAGGACGAGCGCGTTGAACCGGGCGGGTGCGTCCACCATCACCACGTGGCCCGCGCGCGGAATCTCCTCGTAGCGGGCGCCAGGGATCGCGGCGGCGAGCGAGCGGCCCAGGGCGGCGGGCACCAGCGCGTCCCGCCCCCCCCAGATTACCAGCGTCCGGGCGGTGAGGCCGGGCAGGACGTCCTGCACGCTGTCTTTCAGCAGGTCGCGGGTGCTGCGCCACAGGTTGAGGGGCCCGCTGCGCGCGGCGTCGGCGAGGATGCGCGGCATGAAGGTGACCCGGCCGGTCAGGACGGCACGCGGGAGTTGCAGGGCGACCCGGTAGAGCCTGTCCCGCAGCAGGCCGCTCGCGCAGGCGAGGACGAGGACGCGCACCCGCTCGGGGCGCCGGGCGGCGACGTGCATGGAGATGTGCCCGCCCAGGGAGTGCCCGATCAGGGTGACGTTCCTCAGGTCAAGGTGGTCGAGCCAGGCGGCGATCAGGTCGGCGGCGGCGTGCACCCCCAGCGACCGCTGACGCCACGCCTGCCCGTAGCCCGCGAGGTCGAGGACGTAGACGCGGTGCGCCGCCGACAGCGCGGGGACGTTGCGCCGCCACCAGCGGCTCGACCCGCTCAGGCCGTGGACGAGCACGATGGGGTCGCCGTGCCCGGTCGCGTCGTAGCTCAGGGTCGCCCCGCGGGAGCGAAATTGCAGGGCTCGCACGCGCCCGAGCATACGGGAAAGGCCGCCGGGAGGGCTTAAGAAAGTGGTGAGGCTTCAGCCGGGGACGGGGGCGGCCGCCATCTTCAGGAACAGCGCGTGCAGCCGCGTGTCGGGCGTGAGTTCGGGGTGAAAGGAGGAGGCGAGCAGCCTTCCCTGGCGGGCGAGGACGATCTGCCCCGCGTGGTGGGCGAGGACGTCAACCCTCTCCCCCACCCGCTCGATGACGGGCGCGCGGATGAAGACGGCGGGAAAGGGGGCACCGAGTTCGGGGATGTCGAGCCCTGTGTGGAAGGAATCGACCTGTCGCCCGAAGGCGTTGCGCCGCACGGTGAGGTCCATGACGGCGAGGCTGTCCTGCTGGCCGCCGAACTGGGGGGGAGCGCCGAGGACTTCCCGCGCGAGCAGGATGGCTCCCGCGCAGGTGCCCCACAGGGCTCCGCCGCGCGCGTGGAAGTCGCGGACGGGCCTCCACAGCCCGAAGTCGGTCATCAGCCGGGCGATGGTGGTGCTCTCCCCGCCGGGGAGGATCAGGCCGTCCAGTGCGGCGAGGTCGGTGGGGAGACGCACCTCTGTGACGTGGGCACCGAGGGCTTCAAGGCGCTGGCGGTGTTCGCGGAAGGCCCCCTGGAGGGCGAGGACGCCAATGGTGGGGGTGGCAGGTGGGGTCATAGGGCTCCGTTGCGATAGAAGCGACTACCTAAACTGTCTTTGTATTAATTTGCAGGAAAGGAGGGTGCGCTTGGTGCCCCTCCTCTCCTCTTTTCTCCTACCAGCCTCGTCCGGCCAGCCGCTCCTCGGGGATCAGGCTGTCGATGTTGATGCCGGTCATGGGGGCGCCGAGGTCCTCGCTGACTTCGGCGAGGACCTCGGGGTTCTGGTAGTGGGTGACGGCCTTCACGATGGCGTGGGCGCGGCGCTCGGGGTTGTCGCTCTTGAAGATACCGCTGCCGACGAACACGCCGTCGAGGCCAAGGTGCATCATCAAGGCCGCGTCGGCGGGGGTGGCAACGCCCCCAGCGGCGAAGTTCACGACGGGGAGTTTGCCGTGTTCGTGGACATACTGAACGAGGTGGTAGGGCGCCTGGAGGTCGCGGGCGACGGTCATCAGCTCCTCCGTGGGGCGGGCCTGGATGGCGCGGATTTCGCCCAGGACCGTGCGGGCGTGGCGCACGGCCTCAATGATGTTGCCGGTGCCCGCCTCACCCTTGGTCCGGATCATGGAGGCGCCCTCGCCGACGCGGCGCAGGGCCTCGCCCAGATTCTTGGCGCCGCAGACGAAGGGGACGGCGAACTTCGTTTTCTCGATGTGGAACTGGTCATCGGCGGGGGTCAGCACTTCCGACTCGTCGATGAAGTCCACGCCGAGCGCCTGGAGGATCTGCGCCTCGACGAAGTGGCCGATGCGGACCTTCGCCATCACCGGGATCGTCACGGCGGCGATGATCTCCTTGATCATCTTCGGGTCGCTCATGCGGGCCACACCGCCGTCCGCGCGGATGTCGGCGGGCACGCGCTC
Organism: Deinococcus apachensis DSM 19763; assembly: GCF_000381345.1. Classification (NCBI taxonomy): domain Bacteria; kingdom Thermotogati; phylum Deinococcota; class Deinococci; order Deinococcales; family Deinococcaceae; genus Deinococcus; species Deinococcus apachensis. The sequence goes on from NZ_KB906399.1 coordinate 158,962, forward strand.
CAACGCCATGACGGCGGTCGCCCCGGCGGCCTCGGCGATGCGGGCCTGGTCGGCGGTCACCACATCCATGATGACGCCGCCCTTGAACATCTCGGCAAAGCCCTGCTTGATCTGGGGAGTTCCGGTCTGCATGTCACTCATGGGGGCAGGCTAGTCCAGAACTGGCCCCATGAGCAGGGCCAGTTGGGGGGAAAGGATGGGGTCAGTCGCGCGCCGCAGCGACCCGGCGGATGCTCTCGATGAGTTGGGAAGGCCGGAAGGGTTTGACGAGGTAGTCGGTGATGAGACCGGGCACGTGTTCGGGGCGGTTGAGCCCCGAGAGGAAGACGACGGGCGGCATGGCGCCCCGCAGCTCGGCCTGAAGGCGCCGGACCGTCTCGAAGCCGTCCCAGGGGGCCATCAGCACGTCCATCACGACCACGTCGAAGGCGGCGTCCCGGGCGGCGGTGAGCGCGTCGGGGCCGCTGCGGGCGGTGACCACCCGGAAGCCCTGGAGGCCCAGCGTGAGGTCGAGCAGTTCGAGGATCTGCTCCTCGTCGTCGACCACGAGCAGGCGCAGGTCCGGGGCCGGGGCCCTCATGGCAGCAGGGCCAGGGGGTCGACCGCCCGCCCGTCCAGCCGGACCTCGAAGTGCAGGTGCGGCCCCGTGCAGATGCCAGTGCAGCCGACCTCGCCCAGCAGGTCGCCGCGGCGGACAGCCTGTCCGGGCGTCACGGCGGTGCGGCTGAGGTGGCCGTACACCAGCGTGCTGTCCCCCTGCGCCGTGTAGACGTTCATGCCATACGCACCATACCCGCTTTCGGTGACGGTGCCGTCCGCCGCTGCGTAGACGGGAGTCCCGGCGGGGGCGGCGAGATCCACCCCGCCGTGGAAGATCTGCTTGTGGTAGTCAATGTCGGCCTCGCCGAAGCGGCTGGTGATGCGGGAATTCTGGACCGGCCAGGCCAGGTGGCCCGCGGCGGCGACATTCACTCCGGCGGCCTGGACGTGCAGGGGTTGGGCGGCCTGCTCGCGTTCGCGCAGGGCGGCCTGCGCGGCCTCGTACTGCGCCTGCTGCTCGTACGCCTCGATCAGGCGCTGGCGCTCGGGGCTGTCACGCCAGGCGAGGTAGGCCTCGTATTTGGCCTGCATGACGTACAGTTCCTGGAGCCGGGCGCGCTCGCGCTCCTTCTGTTGAGCGAGGTAGCGGTCGTAGCGGGCCTGCATCTCAGCCCGCCGCTCGGCCTCCTCCCGCGCCTCACGGTGCCGGGCGAGCTGGGCGTACAGGCCCTGTGCGCGCACCCCGGGGAGGAGGAGGTAGTCGCCCACGCCGAGCGCGGTGGGCAGCACATCGTTCGCGCGGGCGGTGCGGGCGAGGTCGGCCCCGTACCCGGCAATGAGCGTTAGGGCGGTCTGCCCGGGCTTGATCCGCACGAGCAGACCGCGCTCAGCGGTCGGGAGGTAGAGGACTTCACCGACTTCAAGGTCGTCCAGGCTGGTTCGGTCGAGATTGGCGCTCAGCAGGTCGACGAGGTCCAGGCCCGCGTCCGCCGCGATGCTCGCCAGGGTCTCGCCGGGCCGCACGGTGTGGGTGACGATGGAGGCGGGCAGCGCGGGCGGATGGTCCGGCACGGGTGCGGGCAGCCGCACCCGCAGGAGACGGGCCTCTTCCCCGTCGTGGCGGGGAAGGGCGGCCACCGCCGCCGGGGGAACCCCGTAACGGGCCGCGACGCTCGCCGGGGGCTGGGTACTCACCACGAGGACGCTGGGGGGTTCGGCCACGCGCGTCAGGTGGACGCTCGGGAGGGCGGCCTGGAGCAGGTCCGCGGGGGTGGGCACGCCCAGCAGGTCGGCGACGCCTTCCGGGCTCCCGGGCCGGGCGGCGGCGAGGGGGGCGAGGGCGGACAGCGCGAGGGTGAGGGCGAGCCGCCGGGGCAGGGGAGCGTGGCCCCGTGTGGGGCGGGAGGGAAACTCGGGCACTGGACCTCCAGGGGCACACGGCCCCAGGGAGGGGGTGTCCGGCGGTTGCCTCTGCGGGAGGCATTCGCCCGGACACCCCGGGGAAAGGAACTTTGAAAGTGCGGCTCAGCCGCCCGCGAGCGACTGGAGGAACTCGACGTTGTTGCGCGTCTTGCCCATGCGCGAGAGCAGCATCTCCATCGCGTCGGCGGGGTCCATGTCGGAGATCACCTTGCGCAGGAGCCACATCTTTTTCAAGACCTCGGGCTGGAGGAGCAGCTCCTCGCGGCGGGTGCCCGACTTCAGGATGTCGAGCGCGGGGAAGATGCGGCGCTCCTCCAGGCGGCGGCTGAGGACGAGTTCCGCGTTGCCGGTCCCCTTGAATTCCTCGAAGATCACATCGTCCATGCGCGAGCCGGTCTCGACGAGGGCGGTCGCCAGGATGGTCAGGCTGCCACCGTCTCGGATGTTGCGCGCCGCGCCCAGGAAGCGCTTGGGCCAGTGCAGCGCGTTGGAGTCCAGACCGCCCGAGAGGGTGCGGCCGGTCGGCGGCGTGACGAGGTTGTTCGCGCGGGCGAGGCGGGTGATCGAGTCGAGCAGGATGACGACGTGGCCGCCCTCCTCGACGATGCGGCGGGCGCGCTCGTGAACGAACTCCGCCACGCGGACGTGGTGCTGGGGCGGCTCGTCAAAGGTGGAGGCGATGACCTGGGCGCCCTGCACGCTCTCGCGGAAGTCGGTGACCTCCTCGGGGCGCTCGTCGACCAGCAGGACCATTACCGTCACGTCGGGGTAGTTCTTGACGATGGAGTTGGCGACCTTTTTCAGCAGGGTCGTCTTGCCCGCCTTCGGGGGCGCGACGATCAGCGCCCGCTGCCCCCGGCCGATGGGCACGAGGAGGTCCACCACCCGCAGCGAGAGGCTGTCGTCCATCAGCGGGTCTTCCAAGACGAGCTGGCGGTCGGGGAAGGTCGGCGTCAGGTCGTCGAAGCGGGGACGCTGGCGGGCGGACTCGGGGTCCAGGCCGTTGACCCCCTCGACCTGCACCAGGGTGCCGTAGCGCTCGTTCTCGCGGGGGCGGCGGGCGCGGCCGATCACCTCATCGCCGGTGCGGAGGTGGAACTGCTTGATCACACCCGCCGTCACAAGCACGCTTCTGGAGGCCGGGTCGAGGAGGTCGGCCTGCAGGAAGCCGTAGCCGTCGGCGCTGATGTCCAGGTAGCCGCGGGCGAGAACCTGGCCCTCGGCCTCCGCCTGGCGCTCCATGATGGCCAGGGCCAGGGCGTCCTTTTTGAGCTTGCGGTAGTTCTCGATGCCGCTCTGGGCGGCGATCAGGTGCAGCTCGGGCAGGATTTTGCCCTGAAGTTCGTGGAAGGGGAGCGGCGCAAGTTGGGGCTCGGTCACTTCTTCTGGCCTCCCTGGGCTGTCACGCCGCCCGCCTGCGGGTTGGTGCCCGCCTCGCTGGAGGGCGTCTCGGGGCTGGCCCCGGCCCGCTTCGCCCAGTCCTTGAGGAAGGCGTCGAGTCCCGCCTGGGTCAGCGGGTGCTTGATCATCGCGGTGAAGACCTTGTAGGGGATGGTCGCCACGTCGGCCCCGGCCAGCGCGGACTGCACGACGTGCTGAGGGTGGCGGATGGAGGCGGCGAGGACCTTGGTCTGGATATCGCCCATCACGTACGCCTCCTTGATCTGGCGCACGAGTTCGATGCCGTCCCAGCCGATGTCGTCGACCCGGCCCGCGAAGGGCGAGATGTAGGTCGCTCCGGCCCGGGCGGCGAGGAGCGCCTGGGGGACGGAGAAGCACAGGGTCACGTTCGTCTTGATGCCCTGGCTGGACAGTGTCCGGCACGCCTGGAGGCCCGCCGGGGTGAGCGGCAGCTTGACGACGACGTGTTCACTCCAACTCGCGACCTCGCGGCCCTCACGAATCATGCCCTCCGCGTCGAGCGAGGTGACTTCCGCGCTGATCGCGCCGCCCACGAGTGCGGCGATCTCCTGGATGACTTCCTTGAAGTCGCGGCCCGAGGAGGCGACCAGGCTGGGGTTGGTGGTGACGCCCGAGAGCACGCCCCAGGCGTTGATCTCGCGCACCTCGTCCACGACGGCGGTATCGATGAAAAATTCCATGTTGACTCCTCCTGTCAGAGTAGCGGTTTCTGGGAGGGAGCCGGGCCGCACGGCTGCCGCGGGCGGGCCCCTCATCCCACCTGTTGTCCATTCACCATACGCGCTCGGGCGACATGCGTCACCTGGCGCATTGACCAGGTCATCCTGCGCGCCTACCATGAGCGCTACCCCCACCGGGGGTGAGCAACTCAAGGCGACCGCGAGAAGAGTACGCGGGGCACAGCGCTCATGAGCGAGTCCGGGACGGTGAGAGCCGGACGAGCTGCCCCCCGCCGAAGATCCCCTCCCGCGCCGACGGAAGAAAGGCTCAGGGCCGAGTAGACCCGTCCGGACGCCCCCCGACAGTGGGCGCAACGAGGCCACCGCAGCGTGGCGAAGTTGGGTGGTACCACGCGCACACGCTGTCCGGCGCGTCCCAGCATACCGTCTGGGACGCGCTGTCTTTTGTTTTCCCAATTTCCCTTGGAGGCTTCCATGACTACCACTGAACCCAAACCCACCTCTCCCCTGTTCCGTCCGGTGCCCTCTCAGCCCAGCTTCCGCGAGCTGGAGGCGAACGTCCTGAACTTCTGGCAGGAGAAGCACATCTTCGAGCAGACCCAGGAGCGGCGCGAAGGGCAGCCCGAGTACGTCTTCTACGAGGGGCCGCCCACCGCGAACGGGCGACCGGCGCTGCACCACGTCCTGGCGCGGTCGTTCAAGGACCTGTTTCCCCGCTACAAGGTGATGCAGGGGTATCACGTCACCCGCAAGGGCGGCTGGGACACCCACGGCCTCCCCGTCGAGATCAGCGTGGAGAAGAAGCTCGGGTGGCTGGGCCGCAACCACGGGGCCAGCCGCGCTGAATTGGAGGAGTTCAACCGGCTGTGCCGCACCTCGGTGTGGGAGACGATCCAGGAGTGGAATGCCTTTACCGAGCGGCTGGGGTACTGGGTGGACCTGCGGGACCCGTACATCACCTACCAGAACAGCTACGTGGAGAGCGTGTGGAACCTGCTGAAGCGGCTGCACGCGGAGGGGCTGATCGCGCAGGACTACAAGGTCGTGCCTCTGAGTCCGCGCATCAGCACGACGCTCTCTCGAGCGGAGCTGGGCGAGGTGGATTCCTACCGCATGGTGGACGATCCCTCCGTGTATGTGCGCTTCCCGATCCTCTGGGACACGTTGCCGAAAAGGGCTCGGGCGGCGCTGAGTGGGCTGAGCGAGGAGGACCGGCAGGGCCTGGCGCTCGTGGTCTGGACGACGACCCCCTGGACGCTGCCGAGCAACACGCTCGCGGCGGTGAACGCGGACCTGACGTACGTGGTGGCGCGGGGCGAGGGCGGAACGATCATCGTCGCGCAGGACGCGGTGGAGCGCCTCAGCAGTCTGCACAAGAACGCCGCGCCGCTGGAAGTGCTCGCCTCCTTCCCGGGCCGTGACCTGGAGGGAGTGGAGTACGAGCCGCCGTTCCCGGAGGTTGCGTTGGAGCTGGGGGCGCTGAAGCAGCTTCACGAGCGCGATGCCGACGGCCACCCGGTCATGCACTTCGTCACGCTGGCAGACTTCGTCTCGGCCCAGGACGGCTCGGGGGTGGCCCACGAGGCCCCGGCGTACGGCGCGGAGGACCTGGAGCTGGCGCGCAAGTACGGCGTGCCGCTGATGTTCGGCGTGGACGATCACGGCATCCTGCGGGTGACGGGGGAGCGTGGCAAATTCTTCAAGGACGCCGATAAGGGGCTGATCGCCGACCTCAAGGCGCGCGGGCTGATGTTCCACGCGGGCACCCTGCGCCACCGCTACCCCTTCCACGACCGGACGGGCGATCCCATCCTCTACTTCGCCAAGAAGGGCTGGTACATCCGCACGAACAGTGTGGCGGACCGGATGCTGGAGACGAACGAGCAGATCAACTGGGTTCCCGCGAACATCAAGCACGGCCGCTTCGGCAACTGGCTGGAGGGGAACGTGGACTGGGCGATCTCCCGCGAGCGCTACTGGGGCACGCCCCTCCCCTTCTGGATGAGCGAGGACGGCGACCTGCGCGTGGTGGGGAGCGTGGCGGAACTGTCGGAGCTGACAGGGCGGGACCTCTCCGAACTGGACCTGCACCGCCCGTACATCGACGACATCACCTTCGAGCAAGGCGGCAAGACGTACCACCGCGTTCCCGAGGTGCTTGACGTGTGGTTCGACTCCGGCTCCATGCCCTACGCCCAGTGGCACCTGCTGACGGACGAGACGGGCGAGCAGGCGCTTCCCGGTACCGAGGCGAACCTGGTGCAGTTCGAGCGCCATTTCCCCGCCGACTTCATCTGCGAGGCCATCGACCAGACGCGCGGGTGGTTCTACAGCCTGCACGCCATCGCCACCATGCTGTACGACCAGCCCGCGTACCGGAACGTGATCTGCCTGGGCCACATCGTCGATGAGCACGGGGCGAAGATGAGCAAGAGCAAGGGGAACGTGGTCGAGCCGTTGCCGCTCTTCGACCGCTACGGGGCGGACTCGGTGCGCTGGTACATGTTCATGGCCTCCGATCCGGGCGACCAGAAGCGCTTCTCGGAGCGGCTGGTGGCGGAGGCGCAGCGCTCCTACGTGAACACGGTCTGGAACGTCTATTCCTTCTTCGTGCTGTACGCGAACCTGGATCAGCCGGGGATGGGGGGGGCGCCCGCCGTTCAGGACCGCCCCGAGATGGACCGCTGGCTGCTCGCTCGGCTGGAGGAGACGGTGCGGGACGTGACGGCCTCACTCGACGCCTACGACGCCCGTGGAGGTGGGCGGGCGCTGGAACGTTTCGTGGACGACCTCAGCAACTGGTACGTGCGGCGCAACCGCTCGCGCTTCTGGGGTGAGGGCGGGCAGGTGGACGTGGCCGCCTACGCGACCCTGCACGAGGCGCTACTGACCGTCTCGCAGCTCACGGCACCCTTCACTCCGTTCCTGGCGGAGGCAATGTACGGGAACCTCACACGGGGGCAGGGGGCGGAGAGTGTTCACCTCACCCGCTGGCCGCAGGTGCGGGGGGAGCGGCTGGACGCGCGGCTGACCGCCGAGATGGCCGCCGTCATCAAGGTGGTGGAGCTGGGGCGGGCGGTGCGCGGCACCCATAACCTCAAGACCCGGCAACCGCTAGCGAGCGCGACGGTGCGGGCGAGTACGCCGGAGCTGACGGACGCCCTGCGCCGCTCGCAGGAACAGATCATGGAGGAACTGAACGTCAAGGGTGTGACATTCCTGGAGGGCGTGACGGACCTCGTGCAGTACAGCCTGCGCCCCAACCTCCCCGTGTTGGGCAAGGTATACGGCAAGGCGCTGCCGCAGGTTCGCGCGGCGCTGTCAAACGCGGACGCGGCGGCGGTCGCCCACGCGGTCCAGAACGGCGAGAACTTCACCGTGGAGGCGAACGGGCAAAGCTTCACGCTGACGCCCGAACAGGTGCTGGTGGACGCGAGGGCGCCGGAAGGGGTGGCGGCAGCGGAGGACGGGGGGTTCCTGGTCGCCTTCGACACGCACCTCACGCGCGAGCTGGTGCTGGAGGGCCTGGCCCGCGACCTGGTGCGGGGCATCCAGGAGGCGCGCAAGGCGGCGGGCTTCGAGGTGCAGGACCGCATCCGTTTGAGCCTGGACCTGGGGGGCGATGCCCGCGAGGCGGCCGGGACCTGGCGCGACTTCATCGCCGGGGAGGTGCTGGCGACCGAGCTGAATTTCGGCGCGGGCGAGGGCTATGCGGCGGAGGTAGAGGGCGGCGTGGCGTACCTGACGCGGCTCTGAGCAGGGCGGGGTGAGGGGCGGGGCCTGTGGGCGTCCGCCCCTTTGCCCTTCTTTACGAACCCGCGGCGTGGGGCTCAGCAACGTCCCCCAGCATGGATGGCAGGAGGAGCTCATGCCCTACCGCAGCGCCGCCGACCTGCCGCAGTCGCAGGTGGACCAGTACGACGACCATCAGAAGGACGCTTTCCTGAAAGCGTTCAACAAGGCGCTGGAGGAATACGGCGGGGACGAACACCGTGCCTTCGCCGTGGCCCATGCTGCCGCCAAGAAGGCCGGGGACAAGGAGCGGCGCGAGCAGGACGAGTAGCTCGGGATGGAGAGTCAGCAGTCCCGTCGGTTCACTATCTTTTGTATTAATCCCTTCTGCCGTCCTACTTGTCACCACCCCGGTACGTACACTTAAGGGCCAGGCTGGTTAAGCTGAGCCATGACCTGGGACCCCGAGCAGTACCACCGCCACCGTGAAGCGCGCGATGCACCCGCCCGCGATCTGCTCGCCCTGATTCCCGACCTCCCCTACCGGGACATCGTGGACCTGGGGTGCGGGACGGGAGAGCACACCCGGAGGCTTGCGGAGCGTTTTCCAGCCGCGCAAGTGATGGGGCTGGACAGCAGCGCCGAGATGCTGGCGAGGGCGGACGCGCGGGGCGTGCCCAATCTGCAGTTCGAGCGTGGGGACATTCTCGACCTCGGGGGCGAGTACGACCTGCTCTTCTCGAATGCGGCCCTCCAGTGGCTGCCGGATCATGCGGCGCTGCTGTTCGGGCTCTGGAGGCACCTGCGGCCCGGTGGGGTGATCGCCGTCCAAGTCCCAGCCAACCACGACCACGGCAGCCACCGCCTGCTGACCGAGACGGCGGAGGAGTTCGCGGCGGAACTCGGCGGGTTCACCCGCTTCGGCACGGCGCAGGGGGCCTCGCCGGTCCTGACCCCGGCCGCCTACGCCGAGACGCTGGACGAGCTGGGGGGGGTGGACATCACGGCGATCAGCAAGGTGTACCCGGTGGTGCTGCCCGGCGCGGAGGGTGTGCTGGACTGGACACGGGGCACGGCGCTCGTACCGTACCTATCGCGGCTGAGTGCGGAGGACGGGGAGCGGTTCGTCACCGCGTATCTGGGCAGGCTGCGGGAACGCTGGCCGGGGGAGCGGGTGTTCTACGCCTTCACGCGGGTGCTGTTCACGGCGCGCAGAGGGTGAAAGCTCAGGCCAGCAGGGGCCGGGCCATCAGGCCATAGGTGCCGGGGCCGACGTGGGCGCCGATGACCGGCCCCATGAGTTGCACCCGGCCCCGGGCGACGTTCAGGCGGCTGGCGTCTATCGCGGCCTTGAGTTCAGCGATGCGGGTGGGGTCGCGCCCCGCGTGCCCGATGGTGACGGCGACGGGATCGCGGCCGAAGCGTTCCTCAAGCTGCGCGAGGATGTCACGTGCAGCCTGGGAGGCCCGCACCCGCCGCACCGGCTGGAGGCGGCCCTCGTCGAAGCGCAGGATGGGCCGCACGCCGAGCATGTTGCCGATCAGGGCCTGAGTGCGCGAGAGGCGGCCGCCCCGCCGCAGGTACTCCAGGGTGGGCACGGTGAATTCGGCGAGGAGGTCCTTCTGCACGGCCTGGATCGCCCCCAGCGCGGCCGCCATGTCGCCGCCCGCGCGGATCGCCTCACACGCCGCGATGGCCGCCTCGGCAAGCGGCAGGGACGCCAGGCCGCTGTCCACGACCTGAATCCGGCTTCCGGCCTTCAGGGCCTGGGCCGCCTGCCGGGCATGTTCCGCCGTGGCCGAGAGCTGCCCGCTGAGGTGGAGGCTGATCACGCCCTCGTGCGTGGCGAGGAGGTCGCGGTAGGTCGCCTCGAAGGCCGCCTGCGTGGCGGGCTGGGTGCTCACCTCGCCGCCCCCCCGCTGGTGGTCGTACACGGCGTCGGGGTCGATGTCCTGCCAATCCAGAAAGGAGCGGCCCCGCAGCAGCACGTGCAGCGGCACGACGCGCAGGCCGAAGTCGCGGGCGACATCGGGGTGAAGATCACAGGTGGAGTCGGTGACGATGGCGAGCATGTGGGGCCACCTTAGACAGCGAGGGCGCACACGATTCTGACAGGAGGCGTGTAGCCTCTGCCCTGGATCGGCCGCGGAACGCACCTGTGAGCGCCGCGCGGAGAGGAGGCCGGTGGTCCTATACTCGGCAGTTATGGCGCCCATTCCAGAAAAGATTGCCGTGCTGTGCCACGTGGGGGCGGGGGGCTCCGGGGTGGTCGCCACCGAGCTGGGGCTCAAGGTCGCCCAAGCCGGGCACGAGGTCCACTTCGTCGGCCCGGCGGTACCGTTCCGGCTCTCGGGGCACCAGGGGGTGGGGGGGCCTTTTTATCACCAGGTGAGCGGCTTCGCCTACGCGCTGTTCGAGCAGCCGTACCCGGAACTCGCGGCGGCGAACACGCTGACGGAAGTCATCCTGGAGCAGGGCGTGAGCCTCACGCACGCGCACTACGCGATTCCGCACGCGACCGCCGCGATCCACGCTCGGGCCATCACCGGGAGAAGCCGCGTCATCACCACCCTGCACGGCACCGACGTGACGCTGGTGGGCGCCGAGCCCGCCTTCCGGCACACGACCCGGCACGCCATCGAGCGCAGCGACCACGTGACGGCGGTGTCGCACTTCCTGGCGGCGCAGACGCGCGAGGTGTTCGACGTGGACCGCGAGATCGAGGTGATTCACAATTTTGTGGACTCGGGGCGTTTCACGCGCGTGACCGACCCCGCCGTGCGCGCCCGCTTCGCGCACCCGGACGAGGCCTTGATTGTGCATGTCTCCAACTTCCGGCCCATCAAACGGGTGGAGGACGTGGTGCAGGTCTTCGCCCGGGTGGCGAGCGAGATTCCCGCCCGGCTGCTGATGGTGGGGGACGGCCCCGAGCGGCCCCGAGCGGTCGAACTCGCCGGGCAGCTCGGCGTTACCGGGCGCACGCACTTCCTGGGCTCGTTCCCGGACGTGCAGACGGTGCTGGGGATCAGCGACCTGTTCCTGCTGCCGTCGTCGCAGGAGAGCTTCGGCCTGGCCGCGCTGGAGGCGATGAGCTGCGAGGTTCCCGTCGTCGCCTCCGACGCGGGCGGCATCCCTGAGGTCGTGGAGGACGGTGTGACCGGCTTCCTCGCCCCGGTCCGCGACGTGGACGCGATGGCCGACGCGGCGCTGCGGATCCTGCGCGACCGCGACCTGTATCTGGCGATGGGCGCGGCGGCCCGGCGGGCGGCCCTCACCCGCTTCCACCCGGACCGGATCGTGCCGCAGTACCTCGCAGCGTACGCGCAGACGGTGGCGGGACAGGTGGTGTGAGGGTCAGCCTTTCACGGTCTCGGTCGGGAGATGCGAGGCGTCGGCCAGCCGCACCGTCTGCCAACTCTCGCCGTCCCAGGTGAGTTCCGACAGGGCGGTATTCACGTGTAGGGTGGCGCGGCTGGCCCAGTTGCTCTGAAAATCGAGTGCCAGCAGTTCGCTCAGCGCCGCGCTGATGGCGACGCCGTGCGTGACCAGGATGAGGGTCTGGCCCGGGCGCAGGTGGGCCTGGATGTGCCGCACGATGCGTTCCGCGACCTCGGAAAAAGACTCGCCGTTCGGAAAACGGAAGTCCGGGTGCCCGCCCAGCCAGCGGGCGAAGTCCTCGGGGTGGGTGCCCTGCAATTCGGTAAAGGTCTGGCCGCCCCAGTCCCCCACATCGATCTCGCGCAGGTCGGGATGCGGGCTGAGGGGGAGGCCGAGTTCGGCAGAGATGGTCTCGGCGGTCTGCACGGCCCGCGGCAGGTCGCTGGTGTGAAGCACGGGCTCGGGAAATCTCATCAGGCCGAGATGGCGGGCGAGCGCGGCAGCCTGGGTCCACCCGGTCGCATTGAGGGAGGTGTTGTCGTGTCCCTGAAAACGACCCTCAGCGTTCTTGGCAGTCTGTCCGTGGCGGATCAGGAGGAGGTGCGTGGGGTCGGTCATGGCTCGCCATTCTGTCACGCCGCGACCCATCAAGTCCCAAGATTTCTGCGGCCACAGCCCACTTTTGTGCTTCCCTACTTGACCTAGGCTGGGGGTAATGCATTTCGACGACCTGCCCGTGCTGCCGACTGCGCCCGGCGTGTACATCTTCCGCAAGGGGGGCACGCCTATCTATATCGGCAAGGCGGTGAACCTGCGCTCCCGAGTGGCGCAGCACTTCAAGGCGGGCGGCAAGAGCGGCAAGTTCACGGCGCTCGCGGACCAGTTGGAATTCATCACTGCGCGCAATGAGGTCGAGGCCCTCATCCTCGAAGCCAACCTCATCAAGCAGCACCGCCCGCACTACAACGTGCTGCTCAAGGACGACAAGCACTACCCCTTCCTGAAGCTGACGAACGAGGATTTCCCAATGCTCGTCGTGACCCGCAGAGTCCTCAAGGACGGGGGCAGTTATTACGGGCCGTACCCGGACGCCTCGGCCGTGCGGCGGGTCAAGCACCTGATCGACACGATGTTCCCACTGCGGAAGAACTCGGGGCTGCCCCTCCAGAAGAAGCCCCGGCCCTGCCTGAACTACCACATGGGGCGCTGCCTGGGGCCGTGCATCGACGCGGCGGACCCGAACGATTACGCGCGGGTGGTGGAGGATGTCAAAGCCTTGCTGGAAGGACGCGCCGCCCCGGTCGTCGCCCGGCTGAAGGAGGACATGAAGGTCGCGGCGAAGGGGCAGGACTTCGAGCAGGCCGCGAGGCTGCGCGACCGGGTGAACGCCGTCGAGAAGCTCTTCGGCACCGAGCAGCACGCCTTTGTCAGTGAGGAGACGGACCTGGACTTCCTGGGGGTCGCGCAGGCGGGCGAGTATGCGATGGTGCAGCTTTTCCGGCTGCGCGGCGGGCGAGTGGTGGGCCGCGACAAGCGCTTCCTGACCGACGCAGAGGGCGGGGGCGACGTGGGCGAGGTGCTGGGCGCCTTTGTGCAGGACTACTACTCACAGGCGACCCACGTGCCGCCGCTGATCCTGCTGCCCGCCGAGTTCGAGGACGCGCCGGTCTGGAGCGCCTTCCTCAGTGAGAAGGCCGGGCACCGGGTCGAGATGCGGACGCCCAAGCGGGGCGACAAGGTGGACCTCGTGGACATGGCGCAGCGCAACGCGCAGAACGGGCTGGAGTCCGAACTCGCGCTGCTGGAGCGGCGGGGCGACCACCCCGGCCTGGACGCGCTGCGGGAGGTGCTGGCACTCCCCGACCGACCCTGGCGGATCGAGGGCTACGACAACTCCAACCTCTTCGGCACGAACATCGTCTCCGGCATGGTCGTGTTCGAGGGCGGGCGGGCGCGGCGGGGCGAACACCGCCGCTTCAAGGTGAAGGGGCTGGACCACCCCGACGATTACACGGCGATGAAGCAGACGATCTCGCGCCGCTTCACGGGCAGCCTGAGCGACAAGCTGCCCCTCCCCGACCTGATCCTGATCGACGGCGGGCGCGGGCAGGTGAACGCGGCGCTGGACGCCCTGAAGGAGGCGGGCATCCAGCTCCCGGTCGTTGGCCTCGCCAAGCGGGAGGAGCGGATCGTCCTGCCGGGGCGGTACGGCGCGCAGTGGTGGCTGGAGGCGGGCACGGAGATCGGCGTGGACCGTGAGTTGCTGCTGCCGCACTCCCACCCGGCCCTGCGGATGCTCATCGGCGTGCGCGACGAGGTCCATAACTATGCGGTGAGCTATCATCGCAAGCTGCGCGGGGAGGCCATGCTCCGCAGCGTGTTCGACGATCTGCCGGGCATCGGCCAGAAACGCAAGGATGCGCTGCTGGAACATTTCACCTCGCTGGAGGACCTGGCAGGGGCGCCGGTCGAACAGATCGCCCGCGTGCCTGGCATGAACCTGCGTGCGGCACAGAGCGTGAAGGATTTCCTGGCGCAGCGGGTGGCGAACGAAGCGCCGGTTTGAGGAGTGGACAGGGCTCAAGGCTGTGCGGCAGTGGGATGACCTTCCACTTCCGACCCGTCCCGCTGCGTTGAGCGGGGCAAGCTGACGCTTGCCACCCCCTCTGCAAGGAGTTCTGCGAGTCCCAGTCTCCCCCACAAGGGGGGGAGGAGGAACAGCGCAAGGCTCTTGCTCTTTAAAACCGTCTCTTGTGGACGGCCCATGCCTGCCCTCAGCTCGCACTCGCACGGCCTTCACCCGCCTTGCTCGCGCAGCGAGACGATGGGCCCACGACTCGGCGAACAGCAAGATCAAACCTTGCGCGTGGAGAAAAGCGACCACGGGCGCGGCGGGCAGGCCACTTGCCGAGCGCAGCGCCGCTCCCCCCTGCCCCCACTGGGGGTAGGGGGGTGGGGGCAAACTGGCCGATCAAACCCCAAAACCCAGTCCAAATCATGCCACCGCAGGCCAAAGAGCACCGCCCCCTCGTCAGCGGAGGGGGCGGTGCTCTACAAAGACACAGCCGATCATGCGGGGCGGACCCGCGGGCGCAGGTGAAGGGCGCTCAACAGGACTTCGAGGCGGGACGGCGCGTGCCGCTCAGGGTGGGCAGCCCGGGCCAGGCGCTCACGCTGGGCCTCGGCGCGGAGAGCTTCGGCGCGATCACGGTGAAGACGAAGGTGCAGCTCAGCGTTGGCAGGATGAAGAGAGGTCATGGTTGCTTTCCTTTCCGCCGCTCGGCACTCCAGCTTCCCGGCTGCCCCCATGGTGCGCCCAGGGACCCTGGCCGGGCATCGGCGGGGTGGCGCAGGCCGCGTGGGCCGAATGGCGGAGGGGCCGCGCGCACCCGGCCTAGAGTGGGGGGGATGCGCCGCCTCCCGCACCTGCTCGCCCGCCACTGGACACGGCTCGCCCTGCTGCTGCTGGGGATTCTCCTGCCCCTGCTGCTGCTCGCCGACCTGACGAAGGATGTGTTCCGGGAGGGGGGCTACCCGTGGGACCGGAGCGTCCTGGCGTGGTACGCCGCGCACCGAACGCCGGAGCTGACGCGCCTGGCGCGGGCGCTCGCGCTGCTGGGGGGCGTGCCACTGCTGCCGCTCGTGACCGCCGCGATCACGCTCGGGCTCGTGCGGGTGGGGGCGCGGGCCCACGCCTGGTTCCTGGCTGCCGCCGTGGGCGGGGCGACCCTGCTGAACGTGCTGGCGAAGGTCATCTTCCAGCGGCCCCGCCCGGACGAACTCGGGGCCGTGCTGGTCGAGCCGGGGTACTCCTTTCCCAGCGGCCACGCGATGAGCAACATGGCCTTCGGCTTCGCCCTCGCTCTGGTGTTCTGGCGCTCGCGGGTGGGGTGGCCCGCCGCGGTGCTGGGGGCGGTGTGGGCACTTGCGGTGGGACTGAGCCGCAACTACCTGGGGGTGCATTACCCCAGCGATGTGCTGGCGGGCTTCGCCGCGTCGGCGGTCTGGGTGACGGGGTTGTACCTGATCCTGGGGCAGCGCTGGCCGCGGCTGCGGCGCTCCCCCAGGGGCGAGCGGGACACGCGCTGAGCCCACCCGGCCGGGCGCCGCTGGAACGTAGTGCAGTCGACCGGCCCCAAGTGTGGCGTGTCGCCCCGCGGACAAGGCAGAGTGAAGGAAGGATATGCTCATAACTGTGTCCGGGGAGGAGCGGTGGACACGCTAGAATGACCTGAATGACTCCTGCTCCCCGGCAAGCCGCCCTGCTCGCCCTCCTGCTCCCGCTGCTGGCCGTCAGCCTGCCGGGAGAGGCGCTGGCCCAGGGCGCGGCCAGGGCGGCCACGCCCCAGTTCAGCGGACCCATCGTGATTCAACGCGGGGGGACGTACCGGGGCAACTGGCAGAGCCTCGACCCCGACAAGTCCGCGGTCCTGATCAAGACCTCGGACCCCGTGATCATTGAGGACTCGGTGATTCAGGGCAAGGGGACCCTCATCAAGAGCGTCTTTCAGGGGGCGCGGGTCACCATCCGGCGCACCAAGGGGATCGCGCTCAACCCGGGCCGCCCGCTTTCCGAGTACCGCTACCCCGGCCGCTTCCTGCACCTGGAGGAATTCAAGAGCGCGGTCGTCGAGAACAACGAGCTGGTGGGCACCTCGGGGATGTACTTCCGCGACTACCGGGGGACGGCGGCGCGCGGCGAGACGATCAAGATTCGCCGCAACCGGGCCAGGAACATCGACGGACGGTACAGCACCGGGCCGAACACCTTTTCCCTCGACCGGGCGCGGCTGGTGCAGTTCGTGCAGTTCAACGGGGTGCAGCGGCTGGCCGGGGCGGAGATCGCCTGGAACGAGGTGATCAACGAGCCGGGCAAGAGCCGCCCCGAGGAGGTCATCTCCATGTTCCTCTCCAGCGGGGTGCCCGACTCGTCCATCCTGATTCACAACAACTACATCCAGGGCGCCTACCCGGCCCGGCCCACCGACGGGCATTACAGCGGCGGCGGCATGAACCTGGCGGACGGCGGCACGAAGAACCTGCGCGACGCCAACGCCTACATCAGGGCGTACCGCAACGTGGTGATCAACACGGGGAATCAGGGCATCGCCATCTCGGCGGGCCACGACATCCAGGCCTACGAGAACCGCATCCTGTCGAGCGGCTACCTGCCCGACGGGCGGCCCATCGGCACCCAGGGGGTGGGGCTGTACGTCTGGGACCTGAACGGGAACCGCAAGCACGGCACCTTCTACAACAACTCGGCGCGGGACAACCTGGTGCGCTGGGAGACCCCGCTGCGCGGCCGAAACAGCACCAACAACTGGTGGTTCCCCGACTGCCCGGCGAGCTGGACGAAAAACGGCGTGACGGTCAAGGGCTGCACCGGCAACCGCGCGCTGCCCACCCGCGTGACCCAGAGCGTGGAGCGGCAGGAGTACGCGAACTGGCTGGCGCGGGTGAAGGCGGCGGGGCTGCGGTTGGGGCTGGGGCTGGACCAGTAGTTCCGTAGTTCCGGCTCTCAGCGGCGCGGCGCCGCCTGGGGGGTCAGAAGTTCGTTCTCGCGGACGAAGGCGAGCAGGAAGCGGGCCATCACGTTCATCTGCGAGCGGTGCTCGCGCAGCGCGCGCAGCTTGCCCTCCTCCTCCCCCTCGGTGAGGTCTAGGCGCTGCCAGGCGAGGTGGCGGCCGCGCGGGGGAATCAGCAGCGGGAGCTGCTCGTGCAGCCCCTTGGGCAGCGGGTACTCCAGGCCGCCGTGGACGATCCAGAAGCGCAGGCGGCTTTCCTGGCCCCTTGCGGTGAGCAGCCGGGTGATGAAGTCACTCGTGGCCCGGTGGTCGGGGTGCGCGTCCCGCACGCTGGGGGCGAGGACCAGATCGGGCTTCACCCGGTCGAGGACCCGCCCCAGGTCGCGTTCCAGTTCGCGGCCCATGTAGGGGGCGCCGGGCGAGAAGGCCTGGGCATAGGGCACCCGGGTGGCGCGGGTGTAGCGCGAGGTGTAAGGCCGGTCGTGGTTCTCGCGCAGGAGGTGGAGCAGGCCCCGGTCGGGGTAGCCCAGGAAGATCAGGTGACTCGGCGGGACATGCAGCGCCGCCATCGCCCGCTGGGCCTCCCCGATGCGCCGCCTGCCGAGCCCGGCGAGGGGGGACCCGGTAGGCCGGGGCGCGTGCTCCAGCAGGAGGGCGTCGAGTTCGAAGCCGTCGCCGCTGGTCAACCAGACCACCCAGACCTGGGCGCCCGCCGCCAGGGCCTGCTGGATGCTCCCCGCACAGCACAGCGTCTCGTCGTCCGGGTGGGGCGAGACGACCAGAACCCGCTGCCCGGCACGGTAGGGTGGGGCAGCGGGGAGGACGGCCACCTCACCCACGGCGCGCGGGTAGAAGAGGCGCAGGGCACCGGTCGCGTTGATGGCGTAAGCGGCGACGAGCAGCAGAATAGCCGTCAGGATCGCGGCGCGCTGGCGAAACACCCCGGTGATCAATCGGCCGCCGCTGCGGGCTCGCCGAGCTGAAAGGCGGCGTGGACGGCGCGGGTGGCCCCCTCGACCTGCGAGCCCTCGATGGCGACACTGATGTTGAGCTCCGAGGACCCCTGGCTGATCATCAGGATGTTCACGTCGCTGCGGGCGAGCGCCCCGAAGAGCCGCGCCGCCACGCCCTTCTGGCCGCGCATCCCCGCCCCCACGATGGCGAGGACGGCCACGCCGGGCTGCTCCTCGACGTTCAGCTCCATCGTCACCGTGCGGCGCAGCGCGGCCAGCGTCCGCCCCGCGTCCACGCTCTGCACCGCGAGCGAGACGTTGCTCATGGAACTCGACTGGGACACCATCAGCAGGGTGATGTTCTCGCGGGCGATGGCGCCAAACAGGCTGGCGACGACGTCCGGCACGCCGAGGACACCCGCGCCCGTCACGTTGATCAGGCTGACTTGGCGGATGGCGGTGACGGCCTTGACGGGGTGCCCGGTCTCGTTGTGGGCGGCCTCCTGCACCAGCGTGCCGGGGAAATCGGGGTCGGCCGCACTCTTGACCCGCAGGGGGATGCCGCTCTCACGCAGGGGCGTGACCGCCAGGGGGTGAAGGACCTTGGCGCCGAAGTAGGCGAGTTCCATCACCTCGCCGTAGCTCAGGACCTCGATGTTGCGGGCATCTTTCACCACCCGGGGGTCGGCGCTCATCACGCCGTCCACGTCCTTCCAGGCCCAGACCTCATCGGCGCCGAGCGCCTTGCCGATGATCGTGGCCGAGAAATCGGTGCCGCCGCGGCCCAGGGTGGTGATCGTGCCGTCCTCGGTCTCGCCCATGAAGCCCGCCACGACGGGCGTGACCCCTGCGTCGAGCACGGCGCCCAAGCGGTCGCGGATGCGCGCGTAGGTGCCGGGGAGGGGCCGGGCGTTGCCGAAGTGGGCGTCCGTCGTGATGCCCGCCTGCCCGCCGGTGAGGTGGTGGGCGCGCAGGCCCTGGCCCTCCAGCGCGAGAGTCATCAGGGGCGCGCTGAGGCGCTCGCCGAAGGCCACGATGAGGTCGCGGCTCCTGGGGGTGAGTTCGCGCAACAGGTAGACGCCGTAGATGGCCTGGCGCAACGTCTCGTGCAGCTCGCGGATCTCGCGCACCGCGGCGGAGTCGGGCGCGGCGCCGAGTTCCTGCGCCGCCGCGAAGTGGCGGGTCCGCATCGCCGCGATCTCGTCGTTGGCCGCCGCGATGTCCCCGCCCTGGGCGGCGTCGGCGAGCCGCAGCAGCCCGTTCGTGACCCCGGCCATCGCGGAGACGACCACGACCACCCTCACGCCTTCCCTGATGCTCCGCGCCGCGAGGGTCGCGCTGTGGCGGATCGCCGCCGCGTCCTGCATGTTGGTGCCGCCGAACTTCATCACGAGGAGCGCATACGCCATGGGCCACAGTATGACGCCCGCTCCCGGGGACCGGAACGGGCGTCTGGGCAGGGGGCGCGGCTCAGGGCGGGGCGGTGGTATGGGCGTGCTCCCCGTGCGTGGGCGGAGAGGTGGTGCCCAGCGCGGCGGACACGCCCAGCACACCCAGCAGCAGCAGCGTCTCCAGGGCGAGGTGGCGGCGCACGGCCCGCCCCCGGGCAAAGGCGCGGCGCACGAGCACGGCGGCAAGCAGGGTGAGGGCCGCCACGCCCAGCTTGACGAGCAGGGTCCGCCCGTACAGGCTCTCCGGAAGCGCGAGGAGGTTTCCGGCGTGCCGCACGGTGAGCAGGATGCCCGTGCCCACCAGAAGGGCCACGCAGGTCAGGGCGACGGGCGTGAAGCGCCGAGCGAGGGCGGGGGTGGGCCCGGGTACGGTCAGCAGGGCCAGAACCCCGCCCAGCCACACGCCCATCGCCCCCACGTGCAGGACGGTGAGAACCCGGGTGCCGGGGCCGTGCGACCCGCCGTGCCCCTCCCCCGCCACCCCCCACAGGAAGAGGGCGGCGGGCAGAACTGACAACCATCCGGGCCAGCCGGACAGCTCGGCGGCGAGGAGGAGCGCCCCCCCCATCACCGCCGTTAGGGCGGCGCGGCCCGGCGCGGTCGTCGTGACGTAGGCGAGCACGTCCGGGAAGGTCAGGAAGCCGAGGTCGCTCAGCGTCCAGCCGACCTCCAGCGCCGCCCCCAGCACCAGCAGCGCGAACCCCAGCGCCAGCCAGCCCGGACGGGGATGGGCGGGCGTGAACGCGCGGCGGGCGAAGGCGCCCCCGACCAGGAGCAGCGTGCCCAGCGCGGTCAGGAACCCGGCGGCGGCCAGGGCGGGGAGCATGGGTCGCGGCTCAGCCCACCCGGAAGACGGAATGCCCGCTGACCGGGTGCCCGTCATCCGAGAGGATGTGCCAGACGATGAGGTAGGCGCCGGGTTTCAGACCCGCGTGTAGCGGCAGCCGGACACGGGCGGCCATCCCGGTCAACTTCGGTGCCGTGTCGGCCCGCATGGCCGCGTCGTCCTTGCGGGCGAGGGCGGCAGCGACCGTCTTCTCCACGTCCGCCCCGGCGGGCAGGGGCACCACCTTGAAGGTCGAGAAGCGCAGGTTGATGGGCTCGTCGAAGGTCAGCGTGACGGTTTTGAGGGCGGTCACCCGGGCATTTGCGGCGGGCGTCACCGAGGTCACCTCGGTGTGGGCGAGCGCGGAGCCCAGCGTCAGGGCGGCGATCAGGGGGAGCAGAAAGCGCATGGGAGTCCTTTCGGGAGGGGAGGGCGCGGGACCTCTCCCCCGGGCATTTACTTGACGGTGGTCTTGCTTGCGGGCGTCTTCTCGGGGTCGGTGTCGTCCCAGGCGACGACCGAGCCGTCCGCGTAGGTCTGGTACACCTTCCAGCTCAGGGTGCCCGCCTGTTCCGGGTTGCGCGCCTGGAAGAAGAAGCGGGCGTATTCCATCGGCGCGATACGCCCCCGCCAGGTCACCTCGGTCACCAGCCCGGCGTCGTTGAGCTTGACTGTGCGGGTGAAGCCGGGCATGACCTGGAAGCGGGTGATCGTCAGGCCCGCCGGGACGACGAGGCGAACCTGAGTGGTGGCGACCTCTTTTTCGGTGGGGACGCCCAGGCGGTAGGTCTCGGAGGCGCTGGCCTTGCTCTCGGCGAGGCCCGTCTCGGTGCGAACCGTGGCGTGTGCGGCAGCGACGGGCAGGAGCAGGGCGAGGAAGAGGGGCAGGCAACGGCGGAACTGGGGCATGAATTCTCCAGTGGGTGAGCGGGAGGTCGGCGCCCGTGGAAAGGGCGTCCCTCGGAAGGTCGGATTGGGTGCGGGACTTCAGGCCGACGCGCGGGGTGGGGCGCGGGCGTCCGCGTGGGCCGCGAAGGCGTGTGCGGCACGAGGCGCGGGCGGCAGGGTATGAGCCAGGCGCTCCACCCCGGGAGGCACGGGGAGGGACGCCTGCGGCACATCGGAAAAGGCCCCGGTCAGGCAGAACAGGCAGTGGGCGTCGTGGGTCATTCCCGGAGGGGACCCAGGCCCGGGCGTCATGCTGCCGCACGAATCCTCGTGATGAGCCTGGACACCCATCGGCGACAGGTCGGGCAGGCTCCGTAGCGGGTAAGCCAGCCCCGCGACCAGCGTCAGCAGCGCGGCCAGCAGTCGCACGCGGCGGGTCCAGCGCAGGGGGGGCACGGGCGCATTGTAGGGCGCAAGGGCGGGGACACGGCTCCCAGCGCCCCCATTCCATTCACCCTTCCTTTGGTGTCCAGAACACACCAAGGCACAGGAGGCGGAGGTGGGTTACATTTGTGGTTGGTGGCGTGCCCGCGAGGGGCGGGCGACCGCAGGTTCACGAGGAGGCACAGAAATGAAGGTAGGCATCAACGGCTTCGGCCGCATCGGGCGTCTGGTGTTCCGCAACCTGGTCGAGCGCGGCGTGGAGGTCGTGGCGATCAATGACCTGACCGACAACAAGACGCTGGCGACCCTGCTGAAGTACGACTCGACTGCCGGACGCTTTCCCGGCACGGTCGAGTACGACGAGGAGGCCCTCACCGTGAACGGCCAGCGCATCGCCGCGCTCGCCGAGCGTGACCCGGCCGCGATTCCGTGGGGCGAGATGGGGGCCGACATCGTGATCGAGTCGACCGGCATCTTCACCGACCGCGAGGGCGCGAGCAAGCACCTCCAGGGCGGCGCGAAGAAGGTCATCATCACCGCGCCCGCCAAGAACGAGGACTTCGCCGTCGTTCTTGGCGTGAACGAGCAGGATTACGATCCCAAGAACCACAACATCATCTCCAACGCGAGTTGCACGACCAACAGCCTGGGCGCCCCCATGAAGATCCTCGACGAGGCCTTCGGCATCGAGAAGGCGATCATGACGACCGTCCACTCGTACACGAACGACCAGCGCGTGCTGGACCTGCCGCACAAGGACCTGCGCCGCGCCCGCGCCGCCGCGATCAACATCATCCCGACGAGCACGGGGGCGGCCAAGGCGGTCTCGCAGGTGTACCCCAAGCTCAAGGGCAAGTTCGACGGCACCTCGCTGCGCGTGCCCACCCCGGTCGGCTCGATCAGCGACGTGGTAGTCATCCTGGGCCGCGACGTGACCGCGCAGGAGGTCAATGACGTGTTCCGCCAGGCCGCCGAGGGCCAGTACAGGAACATCATCCGGTACACCGAGGACCCCATCGTCCTTCAGGACATCGTGGGTGACCCGCACTCCGCGATCATCGACGGTGGCCTCACGATGGCGATGGGCAACCTGGTGAAGTTCTTCTCCTGGTACGACAACGAGTGGGGCTACTCCAACCGCATCGCCGACCTCGTGCAACTGGTGCAGGAAAAGGGCGTCTAAGAAGCTGTCAGCCGTCAGCCGTCAGTTTTCAGCGATTACGGCTGACGGCTGACGGCTGATCGCTGATCACCCAAGGAGGAACCATGCGAACCCTCGATCAACTGGACACCCGGGGCAAACGCGTTCTGGTGCGCGTCGATTACAACGTGCCCGTCAAGGACGGCGCGGTGCAGGACGACACGCGGATCACGGCGAGTCTGCCCACCCTGGAGCGGCTGCTGGACGGCGGCGCTTCCGTGGTGCTGATGAGCCACTTCGGGCGGCCCAAGGGCGGGCCGGAGGAGAAGTACAGCCTGCGGCCGGTCGCCCCCGTACTGGAGCGAGCCCTTAAACGCGACGTGCGCTTCATCGGCTCGCTGCCGTCGAGCGAGGAGACGCTGCGGGAGGTGCAGGAACTGCAGTCCGGCGAGGTCGCCCTGCTGGAGAACGTGCGCTTCGAGGCGGGCGAGGAGAAGAACGACCCGGAGCTCGCGCGGAGGCTCGCGCAGTTGGGGGACGCCTTCGTGCTGGACGCTTTCGGGAGCGCGCACCGGGCACACGCCTCTGTGAGTGGCGTGGCGCAATATCTACCGCACGCGGCGGGCCTGCTCCTCGAGACTGAGGTGGAGGCGCTCTCGCGCTTGCTGGAAAACCCGGCGCGGCCCTACGTCGTCATCATCGGCGGGGCGAAGGTCAGCGACAAGATCAAGGTGATCGAGAACCTGCTGCCGCGCGTGGACCGCATGCTGATCGGCGGCGGGATGGCCTACACCTTCATCAAGAGCCAGGGCGGCCAGATCGGCGACTCCATCCACGAGGATGACCAGCTTGACCTCGCCCGGAGGTTGCTGAGCGAGTACGGCGAGAAGATCATGCTCCCGGTGGACGTGATCGCCGCCGACCGCTTCGCGGAGGACGCGCAGACCCGGGTTGTGCCCAGCAACGCCATTCCCGACGGCTGGCAGGGGCTGGACGCGGGGCCGGAGACGGTGCGGACGTATACCGAGGCCCTTCAAGGCGCGAAGACGGTGTTCTGGAACGGGCCTCTCGGCGTGTTCGAGTTCCCGGCCTTCGCGGGGGGCACGAACGCGATTGCCCAGGCGGTCGCGGAGTTGGGCGACGGCGCCTATACCGTGATCGGCGGCGGCGACTCCGTCAGCGCGATCAACAAGAGCGGGCAGGCCGACCGGGTCAGCCACATCAGCACGGGCGGCGGGGCCAGCCTGGAACTGCTGGAAGGCCGGACGCTGCCGGGCGTGGAAGCGATGAAGTGAGAACGGGCAGCCGTCAGAACCAAAAGCAATTACTGCGCCCTTTGTGAAAGCCGTTTGCTGCCCGCTTGCAGGAGAAACCATGACCAAGCCGAGAACGCTGCTCGCTCTCAACTGGAAGATGAACAAGACGCCGATGGAGGCCAAAGCCTGGGCGCGGGAACTCGCGCACGGCTACAGGCGCGGCGACACTGAACTCGCGGTGATGGCCCCCGCCATCGATCTGCCGGGACTGAAAGAGACGTTGCCCGGCGGGGTGGACGTGGGCGCGCAGGACGTGTCGCAGCACGAGTCGGGCGCGTACACGGGCGAGATCAGCGCGGCGATGCTGCGCGAGGTGAACGCGACCTACGTGATCGTCGGGCACTCCGAGCGGCGGCAGTACCACAGCGAGACGGACGCGGTGGTGGCGGCCAAGGCGCGGCAGGCACAGGCGCATCTGCTCACGCCTATCGTCTGCGTGGGCGAGAGCCTGGACGTGCGCGAGCGCGGGGAGCACGTCAACTTCACCCTGGACCAGCTCCGGGCCAGCACGGAGGGTGTGGGGCCGGAACTCGTCGTCGCCTATGAACCCGTCTGGGCCATCGGTACGGGCAGGACCGCGACCGCCGGGGACGCGGAGGAGATGGCCGCCGCGATCCGCGGGGCGCTGGAGGGGCTGTACGGCTCGGCAGCCGGGAGCATCCGCGTCCTGTACGGCGGCAGCGTGAAGCCGGACAATATCGCCTCCATCTGCGCCCAGCCGAACGTGAACGGCGCGCTGGTGGGCGGCGCGAGCCTGAACGTGGCGGACGTGATCGGGATGAACGACGCCCTGAAGTGAGCGAGGTCGGCTCTCCCCCACCCTGGGCTCGGGGTGGGGTCTTCTTTTGGGCCTTCGTCGGCGGGCTGCCTCCACCCCCTCCCCTATAATTCCGCTCGTGACCGCGACGGATACTTATGTAACTATCAACGACCTGAAGGCGCACGTGGGCGAGACCGTCAACGTGAACGCCTGGCTGACCGACAAGAGCGGCAAGGGGAAAATCCAGTTTCTGAAACTGCGCGACGGCACCGGCTTCGTGCAGGCGACCGTCTTCAAGAACGACGTGACCGAGGAGGTCTTCGAGGCGGCGAGGCGGCTCTCGCAGGAGCAGGCCGTCCGGGTGACGGGCGAGGTGCGCGCGGACGAGCGGGCGCCCGGCGGGGTGGAACTCGCGGTGCGGGACCTCGCGCCCTACCCGGAGAACGGCGGCGAGTACCCGATCACGCCCAAGGAACACGGCATCGAGTTCCTGCTCGACCACCGGCACCTGTGGCTGCGGCACCGCCGCCCGTGGGCCGTGCTTCGGGTGCGCGACTGCGTGCAGCGGGCCATCGTGGACTTCTTCCACGGGGAGGGCTTCGTGCGCTTTGACGCCCCCTTCTTCACGCCGAACGCGGCGGAGGGCACGACGGAACTGTTCGAGATCGACCTCTTCGGGGAGGACAAGGCATATCTGAGCCAGACGGGACAACTGCACGCCGAGGCGGGCGCCCTCGCCTTCGGCAAGGTGTACACCTTCGGGCCGACCTTCCGCGCCGAGAAGAGCAAGACGCGGCGACACCTGCTGGAGTTCTGGATGGTGGAGCCGGAAGTTGCGCCGAGCGACCACGTCGAGAACATGGCCCTTCAGGAACGGTTCGTGAGCTTTATCGTGCGCCGTGTGCTGGAGGAGTGTGGGACCGAGCTGGAGACGCTGGGCCGCGACCTGTCGAGACTGCGCCCCGCCGCCGAGGGGAACTACCCGCGCGTGACCTACACCGAGGCGCTGGAGATCATCCGGCAGCACATCGAGGACGGCGACCTGCCGCCGAACGTGCAATCGGACGTGCAATCCGTCGAGTGGGGGGACGACTTAGGCGCCCCGCACGAGACGATCCTGGGGTATCACTTCGACCGCCCGGTGATCGTCGAACGGTACCCGGCGGCGATCAAGGCGTTCTACATGCAGCCCGACCCCCAGGACCCGCGCCTGGCCCTGTGCGACGACATGATCGCCCCCGAGGGCTACGGCGAGATCATCGGCGGCTCGCAGCGTATCCACGACTACGACCTGCTGCGGTCGCGCATCGAGCACGAGGGCCTGCCTCTGGAGGCGTTCGAGTGGTATCTCGACCTGCGCCGCTTCGGCAGCGTGCCGCACGCGGGCTTCGGGATGGGGCTGGAACGGGTGATCGCCTGGATCACCGGGATCGACCACATCCGCGAGGCGATCCCCTTCCCGCGAATGCTGACGCGCATGGCGCCCTGACACCTCTCGCCTGAGCCGGGTTTCCAGCCCGGCTTCGCTGTTCCACTCCTAGTGATTTTATTCGCATTTGTCACTGTTCGTGAAACTTTTATTTCGTCTTGTTCCGCTGTCTACGCTAGAGTGCCGCTATGATCGCGTATTGCGAGGTGAGCGCGTTCACCGACACGCCGGGGCACGGCAACCGGGCGGGCGTCGTGCTGGACGCCGGGGGGCTGTCGGAGGCGGAGATGCAGGCCCTCGCCGCGTTTCTGGACGCGCCCGAGACGGTCTTCGTGACCCGGATGGGGGACGGGGCGGTGCGGGTGCGGTACTTCACGCCCACGCAGGAGATCGACTTCTGCGGACACGCGACGGTCGCCCTGGGGCTGCGGCTGGCGCAGAACGGGCACTGGGCGGATGGCCCGCTCGTGCTGGAGACGCTGGTCGGCCGCATTCCCCTCACGCTGGAATCGGACTCGGGCACGCCCACGCGGGTGTGGATGAAGCAGCGGGGGATGGAAAGCCGCTCGGTGGAGCGGACCCTGCGGCGCGAACTCGCCGACGCGCTGGGCATCGACGAGCGGATGATTCACCGGGGGCTACCCCTCGCGGCGGCGAGTACGGGCCTGTGGAGCGTCTTCGTGCCGCTGGTGGACCCGGTGATTCTGGACGGGCTGGAACCGGACCTCACCCGTGTCCACGCCCTGAGTGACGTGCTCGGCGTGTGCAGCGTGTACGCCTACGCGCCGATGGGCGTCAACCGCTTCGCCGCCCGTGATTTCGCCCCCGCCGTCGGCATCCCCGAGGACCCAGTGACGGGCAGCGCGGCGGGCGCGCTCCTCGCCCTGCTGGCGCGCGAGGGCCGCCTGCCCGTGCGGGGCGACCGGGCGACGGGCGTGGTGTACCAGGGCCACACGCTCGGCACCCCCGGCGAGGTGGAGGTCGAGGTGACGCTCGCCGGGCAAGTCGTGCAGGAGGTCCGGGTGGGGGGCCGGGCCGCCCTCGACCGCGAGGGTTACTGGACGCCGCGTGGCTGAGGGCAGCTTCTGGGCGCAGGCCGGATACCAGGTGCAGCTGGAATGGGGCGAGGCGGGCGTGACCCACCTCGCCCCGCTCGCGGCTGCGGTGGTGGTCGTGGACGTGCTGTCCTTTTCGACCTGCGTGGATGTGGCTACGGCGCGCGGCGCGGTGGTGCTGCCGTTTCGCAGGCGGGACGCGCGGGCGGCGGCCTTCGCCGGGGAAAGTGGGGCGCGGCTGGCAGGGGAGCGCAGGTCGGGTGGGCCTTCCCTCTCCCCCACGTCGCTGCTGGGCTTGCGGGCGGGCGAGCGGCTGGTCCTCCCCTCGCCCAACGGGGCTACGCTCTGCACGCAGGCCCAGGAGGCGGGCGGCGCGGCGGTGTACGCGGCTTGCCTGCGGAACGCGGCGGCGGTGGCCGAAGTCCTGAAGGAACGCCACGAGCGCGTGCTGATCGTCCCGGCTGGGGAACGCTGGCCGGACGGCACCCTGCGGCCCGCGCTGGAGGACCTGCTGGGCGCAGGCGCGGTGGTGGAGGCGCTGGGGCTCTCCCCTTCTCCCGAGGCGGTCGGGGCCAGGGCCGTCTTCCGCGAGTTGCGGGGGCGGTTACCGGAGGTGCTGGCGGGCTGCGCTTCTGGAGTGGAGTTGACCCAGCGCGGCTTTCCGGAGGACATGGCGCTGGCGGCGGAACTGAACGTGAGCCGCGCCGTGCCCGTCCTGCGGGGCGATGCATTCATGGATGTGGCGGGCTGACCCCGGAGGCGTACACTGCCCCGGTGCTTGGCCTGATCTGTGTGGATGTGGACGGAACGCTCGTGGGCACCGGAAACGTGGTGCGGGAGGACGTGTGGGCCGCCCTGGCGGACGCGCGCTCAAGGGGTGTGCGGATCGCGCTGTGCAGTGGGCGGCCCGCCTTTGGCAACGCGCTCGCCTATGCGCGGCGGCTGGACCCGGACGGCTGGCACATCTTCCAGAACGGCGCCTCCATCGTGAATGTGGGCAGCGGCGCGAGCCTGTCCGAACCGCTACCGGTGGAGCCGCTGGAGGAATTGCTCGTCCGAGCCCGCGCCACAGGGCGGTTGCTGGAGGTGTACACCGACAACGAATACGGGGTGACCTGCCCCGGTGACCTCGCCCGGCGGCACGCGGAACTCCTCGGCGTGCCCTTCGTCCCGCGCGACCCGGAGGCGCTGATCGGCACACGCGTCCGGGCGCAGTGGGTGGTGCCGCTCGCAGAGTCGCCAGCGGTGCAGGCCGAACCTCACCCCGGCCTGGACCTCCACCCGGCGGGCAGCCCGGTGATGCCCGACACAATGTTTATCAGCGTGACCCGCGCGGGGATCGGCAAGGGCAGCGCCGTGGCGCGGGTGGCCGCCGAGTACGGGGTACCCCTGGAACGCACCATGATGGTCGGCGACGGCCACAACGACGTGACCGCTATGCGCGAGGTCGGTTACCCAGTGGCGATGGGCAACGCCGACGCGGAGGCGCGGGCGGCTGCGCGTTACCACGTCGGTCATGTGGACGATGGTGGACTGGCGGAAGCGGTGCGGCTGGCGTTGACGTTGTAGAGAGGAGCGTCCTCTGGCCTGCGGGCCTGCCCGTCAACCGGGGGCGCCGTATCCCTGTTCATCACGCCTGCCGGATGCCAGGCCGCCGCGCCAGAACAGGTCAATGCGAAAGGGCCGCGCCGTGACCCCGCCGAACCCCGACGCCTCCAGCAGACCGGCCAGTTCCGGCACCGTGTAAACCCGCACCAGTTCCCGGTCGTTCAGCGAGACGAGCCGGGTAAAACCGGGCAGGCCGTTCGGCACATAATCTTGGAGGGTAAGGATGCCCCCGGGCCGCAACACACGCCACCACTCGCGGAGGGCAACCGCCGGGTCTTCGAGGTAGTGCAAGACGTTCAGGCAGGTCAGGGCGTCCACCGAGGCGTCCGGCAGCGCGAGGGCCTCGGCTGGGGAAGCGAGGAGAGTCACGCCCTGCCCGGCGAGGGTGCGCGCGGCTACCCCACGCATTCCCGTGCTGGGCTCGGCGCCGACGAGCCGCGCCTCCGGAAAGCGGACGCGGGCGAGCGCGAGCAGGATGCCCGTGCCGCAGCCCACATCGAGGAGGGTGCCGGACCCCAGGGGTGGCAGCGCGTCCAGCACCTCGTGGGCCGTTCGCCGGGCGTAGCGGCCCCAGAGACGGTCATAACTTGCGGCGAGACGGTCGTAAGCTCCCATCACCCCGAGGGTAACCCGGGGGAGGGTGACGACAGGGATCATGACGCCGAAAACAGGTTCGGCCTCCCGGCTGCGTGTGGCAAGGGAGGCCGAATCCTGAATCGCCCTCACTCCACCGGGTAGAAGAACACCGCCAGCCCCAGAATCGCGTACACGGCCAGCAGCAGCAGCCCTTCCAGCCAGTTCGTCTCCCCGTCCCGCACGACGCTGTTGGCGATGATCACGGCGCCAAAGATGGCGACGAGTTCCAGCGGCGTCACGACGAGGTTCATGGGCTGCCCGACGACCAGCCCCGCCAGCACCAGCAGCGGCGCGACGAGAAGGGCGACCTGCACCGTCGAGCCCAGGCTGATGGTCATGGAGAGGTCCATCTTGTTCCGCAGCGCGAACAGCACGGCGGCGGCATGTTCGGCCGCATTGCCGATGATGGGGATCAGGATCAGGCCGACGAAGAACTCGGTGAGGCCCAGGACGGCGGTGGCCTCCTCCAGCGTGCCGACCAGGAACTCGGACATGAAGGCGACGGCAATCGTGGCGGCGGCGAGCACGCCGATGGCCCGGGGCACGCTCCAGAGCGGGCCGTCGTGCTCGTCATGGGCGCCCTCGTCGTCGGCGGTCGAGAGGATGTCGCGGTGGCTGACCAGGGTGAAGTAGATGTACCCGGCGTACACCAGGATCAGGACGACGGCGGCGGCGTCGCTGAGGTTCACGTCGAGGGCCGCCACCCGTTCGGGGGCGATGGCCCGCGCCGCGAGGTCGAAGATGGTGGGGATCATCAGGGCGATCACGCTGATCACGAGCAGGCTGGCGACCGTCCCCGCCGACTTCAGGTTGAAGCGCTGCTCCTTGTACTTCAGGCCGCCCAACAGCACGGCCAGGCCCATCACCAGGAGCAGGTTCCCCAGGATCGAGCCGACGATGCTGGCCTTCACGACCTCCAGCTTGCCCGCCTGGAGGGCGAAAAAGGCGATGATCAGCTCGGTCGCGTTGCCGAAGGTGGCGTTCAGCAGACCGCCCACCGTGCTGCCCGCCCGAACGGCGAGCTGCTCGGTCGCCGTCCCCATGATGCCCGCCAGAGGCAGGATGGCAAGGGCAGCGCTGACGAACATCAGCGTCGGGCTGCCGTGCGTGACTTCCAGGAAGACCGCGATGGGCAGGAAGATCAGCAGGATATTGAGCCACTTCATGCCCGGCAGTGTAGCCGTAAGGTGAGGCGCGGCACCTTCACCCGCAATTCGGGGAGGCCCGCCGCAGGACACGAAGCCCCCGCTGTGCGTCTGTTAGCCTGCCCCAGGATGGCGACGGTCGCGGAAATGCGGGAGAGACTCAGGCGTCCGCTCGTGGCGGAACTCGCCTCGGGCTGCGTGAATCGGGTGGTGGCGGGCGGGCTGGAGCGGCTGCTGGCCTCCCCACTGGCCGGTCCCTTTCCACAGGTCCGGGAGGCGCTGAGCGGGTACGCGGGGCTGGACTCGGCCAGTCGGGAGGAGGCTCTGTACGCGGCGCTCGCGCTGCTGGACGGGCAGGAGAAGGCGGCGAAAGCCCCGCGCGCAGCCCCACCCATCAAGCCCGCCGTGCCCACCGCGGCCCCCGGCGAACGCCTCCCCATCGACGCCGAGGTGACGCGATTGGACACCGGGCCGGGTGGGGCACGCAAGCTCCAGTCGCTGGGCCTACGAACCGTGCGCGACGTGCTGCACGCCTACCCCCACCGCCACGAGGACCGCCGCGCCCTGCCCGATCTCTCCGAGGTCGAGGAGGGGCAGAAGGTGACGGTGGAGGGCACGGTCGTCGCCAAGTCGCGCCGCAAGCCCAAGCCGAACATGTTCATCCTGGAGGTGACGCTGGAGACCCCCTCGGGCGGGCGGGTCCGGGCGTCCTGGTTCAACCAGCCGTGGGTCGAGCGGCAGCTCAAGGAGGGCGCGCGGCTGGTGCTGACGGGCCGGGCGAAGAAGTTCGGGCGGAGCGTGCAGCTCGGCGTCGAGCACCTGGAGACGGTGGAGGATGCCAAGGACAGCCTGAGCACCGGGCGGATCGTGGGGGTATACGACTCCAAGGACGGCATCAGCCAGGAGTTCCTGCGCCGGGCGGCGTTCCGGTCCCTCCGGGCCGCCCCGCTGGACGACTACCTCCCCGCCCACTGGCGGCGGCAGTACGGGCTGACCGACCTGGGGGACGCGCTGTGGGGCATCCATCTCCCGCGCGACGAGGCGCAGCTGGAGCGGGCGATGCACCGCCTGCGCTTTGACGAGTACCTCTTCCTGGAATTGCGCGTGCTCCTTCAGGGCGAGGACGCCGTGCTCCTCGGCAAGCGGTTCCAGGCGACGGGCGAGGATATCAGCCGTTTCGAGTCAGCCCTCCCCTTCGCGTTCACGAATGCTCAGCGCCGCGTGCTGCTAGAGATCACGGACGACATGCGTTCGGAGCGGCAGATGGCGCGGCTGGTGCAGGGGGATGTGGGGAGCGGCAAGACGGCGGTGGCGGCGTGTGCGCTCTACCTCGCCGTGCGGGACGGGTATCAGGGGGCGCTCATGGCCCCGACCGAGATTCTGGCGCGGCAGCATTACGCGAACCTCGTCGGGTATCTGTCCCAACTGGATGTGCGGGTGGGCCTCCTGATCGGCGCGATGACGCCGAAGCAGAAGCTGGAGATGCAGACGCGCATCGCGGATGGGGATGTGGACGTGGTCGTGGGCACCCAGGCGCTCATTCAGGAGAACGTGCGCTTCGACAACCTGGGGCTGGCCGTGGTGGACGAGGAACACCGCTTCGGCGTGATGCAGCGGCGCAAGCTGCTTGCGGGCCGCCCGGACGTGCTGGTGATGTCAGCCACGCCCATTCCGCGCAGCCTCGCGCTGACCGCTTATGGCGATTTGGAACTCTCCATCATCGACGAGTTGCCGCCGGGCCGAACCCCGGTCGAGACGAAGCTCATCCAGGACACGCACCGTCAGCAGGCGTACGGCTTCGTGATGCGCCAGATTCGGGAGGGGCGGCAGGCGTACGTCGTCACCGCGCTCATCGAGGAGAACGAGAACCTGGAGCTGCTGGCCGCCACACAACTCGCCGACGACCTGAAAACCATCCTGCCCGAAGCGCGCATTGAGCTGCTGCACGGCAAGATGACGGCGGCCGAGAAGGAATACGTGATGGACCGCTTCCGGGCCCGGGAGTTCGACATTCTGGTCTCGACGACGGTGATCGAGGTCGGGGTGGACGTGCCCAACGCGACGGTCATGGTGATCGAGAACGCTGAGCGCTTCGGGCTCTCGCAGCTTCACCAGCTCCGGGGCCGGGTGGGACGTGGCAGCGCGCAGAGCTACTGCATCCTGATCGCGGGGGAGCACAGCAAAAAGACCCGACAGCGCCTCAAGATTATCGAGGGCTCGACGGACGGCTTCGTGATTGCGGAGGCGGACCTGAAACTGCGCGGTCCCGGCGAGATTCGCGGCACCCGGCAGAGCGGCATTCCCGACCTGCAGCTGGGCGACCTCGCCAGCGACGTGGAGATCATCGAGCGGGCGCGGGAACTTGCCAAACACATCCTCGCGCACGACCCGCGGCTGGAGCATCCCCGGCTCCAGTACCTGCGGGGCGAACTCCAGAACCGCAGCCAGAGCGTGGCCTTCCGCGAGGTGATCTGAGGCGGGGCGGCTTTCGGGGGTGGCACGGGAACTGCTCACCGCAGAACAGGCAGGGACAAGCGGGGACTCACCCGGGCCCGAACAGTCCCGCGACCGCAAGAGCCTCTCGCCGAGGGCTTAAGGTTACCCGTTCTTCCGGTGACGCGACCTTGACGTCATCGTCATAGTCCTGTGACAGGCCAGCCCGTACACTTCGGGCATCAGCGCAATCATAATATGCGGGCCGGGTGAAGCTCGCGCGCCGGGAGGCTGATCCGATGGGGTCAGCCTTACCTTCTTGAAGATCACCGCATTGTCTTCATTCACGCCGCACGGCCTGGGGGGCACTTCTATCCTGCCGGGATGACGCAGACCATGGGCGACAAGACCGTGCTGGTTACCGGCGCGACGAACGGCATCGGGCTGGTGACGGCGCGGGAGCTGGCGCGGCGGGGGGCGCGGGTGGTCATCGTGGGCCGCGACCCCGGGAAGACGGCCCGGGTGGCGCAGGAGGTCGGCGCGGCGGACGCCCTGATCGCCGACCTCTCCGAACTCGTGCAGGTGCGCCGGGTTGCCGCCGAATTCCGCGAGCGGATCGGAAGGCTGGACGTGCTCGTGAACAACGCGGGCGCCTACTACGCCCGGCGGCAGGAGACGCGGGGGGGGATTGAGATGACCTGGGCGCTCAATCACCTTGCGCCCTTCCTGCTGACGCGGGAATTGCTGCCGCTGCTGCACCAGGCCCAGGACCCCCGGGTGGTCACCGTCTCCTCGGACGCACACCGCTTCGGGCGGATTCGCTTCGACGACCCCGAGTTCCGCCGGGGGTACAGCGGATGGAGCGCCTATGCACAGAGCAAACTGGCGAACATCCTCTTCGCGCGGGAACTCGCCCGCCGCGAGCCGGGGGTCAGGAGCAACAGCCTGCATCCCGGTATGGTGAGAACCGGCTTCGGGCACAACAACGGCGGCGGAACTAGCCTGCTGTGGCGCCTCATCGACCGCTTCGCCATCAGCCCCGAGCAGGGGGCGCGGACCAGTATCTACCTCGCCAGCGAACCTGAGCTGAGTACGAGCGGGCGCTACTTCGTCCGGGAACGGGAGGTCAAACCCGCTCCGCGGGCGCTGGACGACGGGGCGGCGCAGCGGTTGTGGACGCTCAGCGAGGAGTACGTGGGGCGCTGATTACCAGACCGCGACGTGCCCGTCCGTTCGGCTCTCTGTCCCGCCTTCCAGCACGCCCGTCTCCGGGTTGCGCCAGATGATCTGGCCCCGGCCGAAGGAGCCGGAGTCGAGTTGCACGCGCACCTCATGCCCACGGGCGGCGAGGGCACGGGCGAGCCCGGCGCCGAGGGCGTGTTCGACCTCCACCCCCTTGCCGCTGAGCCACTGCCAGCGCGGGGCGTCGAGGGCCTGCTGGGGGTTCATGCCGTAGCGGACCGTGTTCAGCACGACCTGGAGGTGCCCCTGCGGCTGCATAAAGCCCCCCATCACCCCGAAGGGGCCCACCGGCGTGCCGTCTACGCGCGAGAGGAAGCCGGGGATGATGGTGTGGTAGGGCCGCTTCCCGGGCGCGAGGGCGTTGGGGTGCGCGGGGTCGAGGTGGAAGTTGTGCCCCCGGTTGTGCAGCGCGATGCCGGTGCCGGGCACCACCACGCCGGAGCCGAAGCCCATGTAGTTGCTCTGGATCAGGCTGACCATCCCCCCCTCGCCATCGGCGGCGGCGAGGTAGACGGTGCCCCCGGTACTCGGGGCGCGGGTGGCGGGATCGTGGGCCGTCTCGCCGAGGTAGGTGCGGTGGCTGGCGGTGTTGGCCTCGCCCAGCAGCCGCTCCACGTACACGGGCACATGGCGGGGATCACCCACATACGTGTGCGCGTCGTGGAAGCCGCGCTTCATCGCCTCGATCTGGAGGTGCAGCCCATCCGGGTCGTCGCGGCGGTCAGGCAGGTCCATCCCATTCAGGACATTGAGGGCGATCAGGGCGGCGATGCCCTGCCCGTTGGGCGGAATCTCGTGAACGAGGTGGTCGCCGTAACGGGCGTGGATGGGCTTGACCCATTCCGAACGGTGGGCGGCGAGGTCAGAGGCGCGGAGGAGGCCGCCGGTCGCGCGGGCGTGGGCGTCGATCCTCTCGGCGAGTTCGCCCTCGTAAAAGGCGGCGCCCCCCGTCTGGGCAATCAATTCCAGCGTGCGGGCGTGGTCCTCACTGCGCCACAGGGAGCCCGGTGCGGGCGTGAAGTTGTCCGGCGCGAAGACCCGGAACCATTCCTCCAGGACCTCTCGGTTCAGGCTCCGGTAGATGCCCCTGGCCCGCGCCCAGCCCGCCGCCAGGACGGGCGAGAGCGGGTAGCCCTCGCGGGCATAGCGGATGGCGGGCGCGAGCACGTCGGCGAAGGGCAGGCGGCCGAAGCGGACGTGGAGGTCGGCCCAGCCGCGCACCGCGCCGGGCACGGTGACGGGCGTCCAGCCGTGCCGGGGCATCTCGCCGCCGGGCAGGGCGTCCAGGGTCAGGGCGGCGGGTGCGGCACCGCTGGCATTCAGGCCGTGCAGCTCGCCTCCGGCCCACACCAGGGCGAACAGGTCGCCGCCGATGCCGTTACTCGTGGGCTCCACGACCGTCAGGGCGGCGGCGGTGGCGATGGCCGCGTCCACGGCATTGCCCCCGGCTTGCAGGATGCTCAGCCCGGCCTGGGCGGCGAGAGGCTGGCTGGTGGCAACCATTCCCCAGCGGGCGTACATGGGCCGCCGGACGGTCGGATACTCGGGGTTGAAGGTCACGGGAGACAGGCTAATACGAACGGTGGTCAGCGTGCCGTCAGGAAGAACCGTCCGACCTCGCGGATAAAGGCCTCGCGCCGTTCCAGCTCCTCAGGCGTGTAACGTTCGCGCAGCAGCCGGGCCTTGAAGTCCGCCACGCTCTCCCCTTCCGGGACGGGCCACGTTTCGAGCGGTATGCAGGCGACCCGCTGATCCTCGCCCCAGACCCAGGCCGGGTTGACGGGGAGTCCGGCGGCGTTCAAGGGCCAGGTGGCGTCCACAACCATGTCGCCCTGCGGGGCATGCACGACCAGATAGTTGTGAATGTCCACCACCGACCGCCCACCCGTCAGGGCCACGAGTTCGGGTGGGGCGCCGGGTGGCGGCACGATCTCCTGGGTGCAGGCGATGACGGTGCTGCGCAGGCCGCGCTCGGCGAGCAGGGCGGCGAGGAGTTCATGCTTGGTGCTGCACGTGCCGCGCCACTCGCGGGCGATTCCGGCCGGGTCATGGGTGCTTGCGCGGGCATAGGGCATGTCACGCACGAGGGCGAAGACTTCCGGGATGTCGGGAAGGGGCGCCGCCTCGTCACGCAGGCCCCGCCAGACGGCCCCGGCGTGCAGCAGCCGGGTCAGGAGCAGGTCGGCGGTCATGGGGGCAGGGTAGCAGGCGGGGAGGGCCGTTCCGGCTTTGAGTCGAGGGAACGCCGTCCACGTCACGCACGGAGGCGGGTCCGCAGATGCAGGAAGGTTTCGTCCTGCATCCCACCTGCTCGGAGATACCCCTCCACACTTCCGTACCGCCCTTGCAGGTGGCTTATGGTGGCGAGCATCGTCCCTGCTTCCGCAACCTGGAAGGTCTTCCAGCGGGCACGGGCCGCGTCATCCGGGGCGGCGGCCAGCTCCTCGGCGTAGTGCCGCCGCAGACATTCGTCCGTCAGCGCGAAGTCCGCGGTGATCACCTCCGGGGCGACGCCCGCCACGTGGAGGGCGAGGGCGATGACCACGCCCGTCCGGTCCTTGCCCGCGTGGCAATGGACGGCCACCCCGCCTGCCGGGGCGTCTGCGATGGCCCGCAGGGCGTTCACCACATGACGTGGATACCGCTCCAGCATGATCTGGTAGACCTCGAAGACCGTTTCGGCGGCCCGGACGAGTTCGCGCCCTTCTGTGTCCGCCTCGTCGAACAGGGGGACGTTCAGGTACTCGGGGGCAACCTTGAGGGGACTGGGGAACCGCTCGGCCTCCCAACCCGAGCGCAGGTCCACCACCCGCCGCACCCCCGCCTGGCGCAGGGCCATGACCCCGGCCTCCCCCAGGCGGTCGTGGTTGTCACTCCGAATCAGGGCGAGAGGGCGCAGGGTACGGCCATCGGTCGTGGGCAGTCCGCCGAGGTCGCGGGCGTTCTGGCACTGGCCCCAGGAGAGGCGGCGGGCGGCGAGGGACGTCATTCCCGGCAGTGTAAGCGAGGCGGGTGGCCCTCCGGCTCCTTCCCACGCAAACGCCCCGACCATCTCGGATCGGGGCGATGGGAGAACCAGCCTTACCTGGGTGGCTGCGCCAGCGCCGCTTCCAGGTCCGCCGGGGTGATGGGCCGGGCCTGGGCTCCGACCCGGGTGGCAGCGAGCGCCCCGGCGGCGTTGGCGGTGCGGGCCGCCTGGGCGAGCGGCTGGCCAGTCAGCACGGCGTGGGCGAAGGCGGCGGTGAAGGTGTCGCCCGCGCCGGTCGAGTCCACGACCTTGCCCTCGGGCCGGATGGGGTCGACAAGTTCGGTCTCGGTCGGGGTCCAGACGATGCTGCCCAGGCGCCCCACCTTCACGACCACCCGCCGTGCGCCCGCCTCGCCGAGCTGGGCGAGTGCCGTGCTGATACTCGTCGTGTTCGTGAGGGCCAGGAGTTCCTGCTGATTGAGGGTGAGGTAATCGGCGCCAATCACGTTCTCGATCAGGTCGGTGCCCACCTTGTTCACCGCGCCGGTCCCCAGGTCCACGAAGACGGGGACGGGTTTCTTGGCCTTCTGCGCGGCCTCGATGGCCCTCAGGGTGTACTCGCGCTGCGGCCCTTCCGTGAGGCTGTAGGCGCTGACGATCAGGGCATCGGCCCCCTCAATGTCCTTTTTCTTGAGCTTGGCGGGGTCGAGCTGGCGGTTGGCGGACCCGTCACTGATCATGGCGCGCGCGCCGTCGGGCGTCTGCATCACGGTGATCGTGCTCGTGAGGTGGTCGGGGTCGCGCTGGATGGCGGTCTGGACGACGCCGCTCTCGCGCACGCGGTCGAGCGCGTATTCGGCGAAGGGGTCGTTGCCCACGCGGGCGGCGAGCGTCACCGCGTGGCCCAGCCGGGCCAGGGTCACGCTGATGGTGCCGCCCGCCCCACCGGGCTCCATGGTGGCGCGCCTGGGGGCAACCTCCTCTCCGGGGGCGGGCAGGCGGTCAAGGTGATAGAGGTGATCGACGGTCACGTCACCGATAACGTAAAACTTCACGGGGAAACCTCCGGGCCAGCCTGGAACGGCCCTCAATGCACCGCGCTCCTCGGGGAGACGCGGGCGTCAGAACGGCAAACTGGCGTTTGAAACGCGGCTTTCAACGTACCACGCCGAGCCGCCGGGCAACGTCAAGCAGGTGTGAGAGGGGCACGTCCTCGGCCCGCACGTCGGGGCGCAGGCCCGCAGCCTCCAGCGCCCCGGCCACCGCCTCCCCCTGGAAGCCCGCCAGGCGCAGGTTGTTCCGCAGCGTCTTGCGGCGGTGGTGCAGGGCGGCCTCCACGAACTTCAGGAAGGCGGGGTCGGGGAGCGGCCGCGTGCGGTCGAAGTCCAGCCGCACCACGCTGCTCGTCACGTCGGGGGCGGGCAGGAAGGCGCCGCGGGGCACGTCACGCACGTGGCGAACGCTGCCGTGCAGGGCGGCCAGCGCGCTCAGGAAGCCGTAGTTGTCGTCGCCGGGGTGGGCCGCGAGCCGCTGCGCGACCTCCTTCTGCACGAGGACGGTCGCCGAGAGGACCCCCGGCGCCCCCATGAAGCGCGACAGCAGCACGCCGGTGATGTAGTACGGCAGGTTGGCGATCACGCGCGTACCCTCCGGGAGGGAGGCGTAGTCGAAGTCGAGGGCGTCGCCCCACACCACGTTCACGTCCAGTCCGGCGAGCGTCTCGACCAGGACGGGTTTGAGGCGCTCGTCCTTTTCCAGCGCGGTGACCTGGGCCCCCCGCGAGGCGATCTCGCGGGTCAGGACGCCCAGGCCTGGGCCGACCTCCAGCACCGGGACGCCGGGGGCCGCGCCGCCCGCCTCGGCGATGGCGCGGAGGATGTTCCCGTCGATCAGGAAGTTCTGCCCCAGGCTCTTGGTGGGCCTGAGCCCGTGGCGGGTCAGGAGGTAACGCACCCGGGCGGGCGAGTAGAGCGGCAGGTCGGCGGTCGGGGGGGTGGAGTCGGGTTGGGTCACGGGAGTCCTGTCGAGGCGGCCACGGATAGGGCTCCGCGCCGGGCGCGTCAGTATACTCCCCGCATGACGGACCCCGCCCGCCCCACCGAACCCCTCACCGCCGATCCGCCCCGGGACTGGACGGCGTTCGCCCGCGCGGGCGAGTGGCGGCGGGCCCTGGCGGCCGCGCGCCTTGCGGGGGCTCCCCCCGAGGTGGTGGCCGTGCTCGACGGGGCGGTCGGCGTGCAGGACGGCGTGCGGGCGCGGCGCTTTGCCCAGGCGCGGCGCAGTTGGGCCGCCACCCAGGAGGCGTTGGAGGCGGCGCGGGCTCGCGGTCTGACGGGCGAGGCGGCGCTGCTGAGTTCGCTCCTCTCGCCCGACGCGCTCACCCCGGCGCTGGAGGCCCTAGAGGGGCTGGGCAACGGGAGCGGCGGTGAGACAGAGCCGGGTACCTTGCGGGAGCGGCTGGTCCCGGTCCTCGCCCACCCCCTGACCCGCGCCGAGGCGCTGAACGCGGTCGGTGTGCTGCACGCGCTGCGCGAGGAGCCTCTTGAGGCCCGCGCCACTTTCGAGGAGGCGCTCACCGCCGACCCGGGCCACTACCGGGCGATCACGAACATCGGCAACCTGGAGCTGGAGTCGGGGCACCCGGCGGAGGCGGAGGCGCGTTACCGCGAGGTGCTGCGGCTGAACCCCGACTACGACGGGGCGCACCACAACCTCGGCGTGGCGCTGCGGCGGCAGGGCAAGGTGTACGAGTCGGTGGGCTCAATCCGCCGCGCCCAGCGCCTGAGCGTGAAGCGCTCGCAGGAGGACACACGCGAAGAGATGCGCGAGCAGTTCCGCACGAACGCCCGGCTGCGGACCCTGCGCTGGGTGCTGCTGGCGGCAGCGATTCTGGTGCTGTTCCTGATCGTGCGCGGGGCGGTGGGCTAGGGTGCCCGAACGTGTGTACTCGCCGGGGGGAGTGCGCGCCCTCGACGCGCGGCTGGAAGCGGCGGGCCTCCTCGACCTCGCCATGGAGGAGGCGGGCCGGGTGGTGGCGGACGCCGTTCACGGGCGCTTCCCCGGGCACCAGGTCTTGCTCCTCGCCGGGGGGGGCGCGAACGGCGGGGACGCCCTGGTGGCCGCGCGGCACCTCGCGGCGCTGGGACATGGGGTGGAAGTCCTCGCCGCTCCGGCCAAGCATCCCCTCACCCGGCTGAATCGGCGGCGGCTGGCGGCGTTCGGGGTGAGGCCTGGGCTGCTGACGCCGCAGGCTGTGACACGCGCTTCCCAGAACGCCGACGTGCTCGTGGACGGGTTGCTGGGGACCGGTTTCACCCCGCCGCTGCGCCCGGAACTGGCAGAGGTCGTGGGGGCGGTGAACGCGGCGCGGGCCGGGGGCGTCAAGGTCGTCGCCATCGACCTGCCGAGCGGTCTGGATGCGGCGCACGCGGATGCGCCGGAGGAGTTCATCCGCGCCGACCTGACCGTCACCCTGACCGGTCTCAAGACCGCGCTGCTGTTTGGTCCCGCCGCGCACCAGGCCGGAGAGGTCGTGCTGGCGCCGCTGCGGGTGCCCGCGGAGTGGCGGGCGGAAGAGGCCCTCGCCACCCGGCCCACCGACCAGGAGATCGGCGCGTTGCTACCGGTGCGCCATGCGGACGCCCACAAAGGCACGGCCGGGCGGGTGTGGGTGATCGGGGGGCATCCGGGCACGGTGGGCGCGGCGGCTCTGGCGGGGTTGGGGGCATTACGGGCGGGATCGGGCCTGGTGACCGTCCACTCGTCGGCCGAGGTACCCCTCGTCACGCCGGAACTCATGGTGCGGCGGCACGCGGATTTGGGTAGGGCGCTGGAGGAGGCGCGGGCGGATGGAGCGCCGGACGCCCTCTGTGTGGGGATGGGGATGGGGCCGGACGCCGCTCGTCTGGCGCGGCAGGTTCTCACCTGGAATATCCCCACAGTGCTCGACGCCGACGCCCTGCAATCCGAACTTGCCGGGGCCGGGCACGCCGCCTGTGTGTGGACGCCCCACCCCGGCGAGGCCGCGCGGCTGCTGGGGACGAGCACGGCGGAGGTAACGCGCGATCCTCTCACCGGCGCCCGCGCCCTGCAAGAACGCTTCGGGGGAGTATTCGTGCTCAAGGGCGGCCCCTCCGTGGTCGCACACGCGGGCGGCATGAGTGTCAGCCGGGGCGGGCATCCCGGTATGGCGAGCGCGGGCATGGGGGACACGCTCTCCGGGGTGATCGCCGCGCTGCTGGGACAGGGCCTTTCGGCTCCTGACGCCGCCGTGGCCGGTGTGCGGCTGCACGCGCGGGCGGGCGAGCGGGCGGGCGAGCAGCACGGCTATGGCCTGATCGCCACCGACGTGAGCGCGGAGTTGGGGGGGGCATGGCTCGACCTGCGGGGGATGGGGTAGGCTGAACCCCACACATGCAGGGACTCCTCTCCGACCTGCCCCTGATGGGGATTCTCGAATTGGTGAACACCACCCGGCAGACCGGCGTGCTCGACGTGAAGGCCGAGGTGCCCTACACGGTCGCCTTCCTGGGCGGCGAGGTTGTGGGCGGCGGCATCCTCGACTGGCTGGGTGTAGACGCGCTGCACGCCAGCCCGATGCTCCCCGACGAGGGGAGTTTCGAGTTCAAGCTGAGCGCCGTGACCGGCTCCCCCCTGGGCCCGTACGACCACTTCATGACCGACTGGGCGCGGGCCTCGGACGAGTGGGAGCAGGTCTGCGCCGTCATCGGCAGCCCCAGCCGGGTGTTTCAGGGAGGGGTGCCGCTCTTCGATGAGCCCGAGGGCCGCAGCGTGCGCGGCGCAGCGCGGCAGGCCGAGCTGCCCCTCTTTGACGTCGCCCAGACCCTCGCCGAGGCGGTGCGGCAGGGCCGGGCCGAGCCCACTGGTCGCTATGCCTGGCACAGCCTGCGCCTGCGCTCGGGCACGACCCGGGTGGCCCCCTCCCCCGTGGCAAAGGCGCTGGACGGCGAACATAACCTCGGCGAGGTGATCGCCGGGGGCCAAGGCGAGTGGGCTGTGCGCGACCACCTCCTCGCCGAGATCCGCGCGGGACTGCGCTTTCCCGGCAGCGGTTGGGTCCTGCGCGACCTGATCTGGGAGGAAAAGCACCTGCGTTAGGGGAAGGTTTCTACCAAATTGCGATGATCCCAGGGAATCATCCGAGCGGAGCGAGTGGCAAAGAATACGGGATGACGCAGATGGAGGAATATCTGGTGCTCTCCCGGCTGTTCGGGAATCGGAGCTATGCCGTATTGCTCCCTCCCCCTCTGTGGGCTGAGCACTGCACGTAGGACTTTCATAGAGGAAAAGGTCGTGTAGCTCGACAACAAAGCTCCTCCCCCTTGAACGCCTGTAGTGCCCCTTGAACGCCTGTAGTGAAATGGGGAAAACGTCTGCTAGAACGAAGTCTTTTTCTCCCTCTCCCGCAAAGGGGAAGGGTGACGAGCGCAGCTCGTCCTCGTGCCAGACAACGAACACCCTACTTCCCCCAAGTTCTCATTTCGCATCAAGCATCCCCGGGAGGAGGCTGGAACTCGCAGAGCTGCTTGCAAAGGGGGTGAACAGACCTCGCGTCCAGGGCGAGTCTCCCTTTTCAGACGGCGCAGTGAGGGCCGCTCACACTCAAGCTCAAGAAAAGAGAGGCGGACGTGTATTCATCACGCCCGCCTCCCCTCCTGTCCTGCTCAGATTTCGGCGTGGGCCGGGGCCATTCGCTCGCCCTTCTGCCGCGTCGGCATGCTGAGGTTGGGCATCATCAGCGTGGCGAGGAAGGCGAGGGCGGCCACCAGGATGGAGTAACGGTAGATGGTGGCGATGGTCTGCGCGAAGGCGACCCTCGTCGCGCGGGCGCTCACGAGGGCGACCTGCTCGCCGTCGTCCACACCCTTCAGGGCGGCGCTGAGTGCTTGCTGCTGCGCCTGCTGGGCGGCGGCGGGGGCGGCCGCATCCAGCCCCTGCCTGATCCCGGCCAGGATTTGACCCCGGGCCTGCGGGCTGGCGAGGGCCTGCGCGGGAATCTGCGAGAGACGGGCGCGCAACTGGGCGGGAAGCTGCGGGTTGGCGGCCACGGCGGCCAGGCGGGCGGAGTCGCCGCTGTTCACGGCCGCGACGACGGCGTTGTACGCCTGCCCGAATCCAGCGGTCACGCCCGCCGCCACGCCCCCGGCGGGGATGTCGGTGAGCTGCTTCTTCGCCTCGGCGGGCAGCGTCTTGTTGTTCTGGATTGCGGCGATGGCCTCCCGGTCACCCGTCTCGATGGCCTGGGTCACGTTCCGGCGAAGGTTGG
The DNA here is from genome assembly GCF_000381345.1 of Deinococcus apachensis DSM 19763. Lineage (NCBI taxonomy): Bacteria > Thermotogati > Deinococcota > Deinococci > Deinococcales > Deinococcaceae > Deinococcus > Deinococcus apachensis. The sequence goes on from NZ_KB906399.1 coordinate 202,245, forward strand.
CGAAGGTCGCCCGGATCTGCTCCGGGCTCTGCGGCGCGGCGTTGCGGTCCTGGTTGCCGCTCCCGCCCGACCCGCTGCGAATCCCCTCGCTGATGCTGTTCAGGGTGGTGGCGACGGTGCCCTGCTGCGCGGCGGCCTGCGCGGCGAACTGGGTGGCGAGGTTGGTGGTCAGGCCCGCCGTGAGAACCGCGCCGAAGATGGCGGTGCCGATGGTGCTCCCCATCTGCTGGAAGAACTGCCCGGCGCTCGTCGCCACGCCGATCTCCCAGGGCTTGACCGAGAGTTGCAGGGCGGTCGTGTACAGCGGCAGCGCGGGACCCAGGCCCAGGCCCAGCAGGACCATCCGCAGCACCACGCCGGAGTAGGGCGTGTCGGCATTCAGGGTGCTGAGGCTGAAAAAGCCCAGCGCGGCGACGACCAGGCCGATCAGCATGAGCGGCTTGTACCGCCCGATGCGGCTGGCGATCTGCCCCGAGCCGATAGCGCCGATGATCAGGCCCACCGTCAGCGGAATGGTGGCGGTCCCCGCCTTGGTGGCGCTCACGCCCTGCACCTGCACGAGGTACAGGCTCAGGAAGAGGATCGCCCCCAGGAAACCCGCGCCAATCAGGAAGCGCGCGACGGCGCCCCATGCAAAGGTCGGGTTGCGGAAGAGGGCCAGAGGCAGGATGGGGCTGGGATGCCGGGACTGCGCGAAGAGGAAGGCGATCAGGGCGGCGGCGCTCAGGCCAAAGAGGCCCAGAATGGTGGGACTCGTCCAGGCATAGTTGCCGTCCGCACCCCAGGTTAGGGCGAGCAGCAGCGGCACGGTGAAGACCAGGATCAAAAAGGCGCCCAGCCAGTCCACCCGCGCCTGGAGACCGCTGGCGAGGCGGGGCATCTTGCTGGCGATAAAGGCGAGGGCGATGAGCCCCAGCGGCAGGTTCACGTAAAACACCCAGCGCCAGGAGATGTTGTCAGTCAGGAAGCCGCCCAGCAGCGGCCCGATCACGCTGCTCAGGCCGAACACCGCGCCGAACAGGCCCTGGTAGCGGGGCCGGTCGATGGGCTCGAACAGGTCGGCGATGATCGCAAAGGCGACCGAGCCGAGCGCCGCCGCCCCCACGCCCTGGAGGCCGCGGAACACGACGAGCTGCATCATCCCACCGCCGAAGAGGTTGCCGAGGAAGGGTTCCCCCGCCAGACCACACAGCGCCGAGCCCAGCAGGAAGATGACGATCCCGATCATCAGGATGGGCTTGCGGCCGTACAGGTCCGACAGCTTGCCGTAGATGGGCACGAGGGCCGTGTTCGTGAGGAGATAGGCGGTGGTGACCCAGGTGTACAGCGAGAGCCCGTTGAGGTCCTGGGTGATGCGCGGCATGGCCGTCGCCACGATGGTCTGGTCGAGCGCGCTGAGAAACAGCCCCAGCAGCACGCCGAACAGGATCACGCGCTTGGTGCCCATATCGAGTGTCTGCGCGTAGTTGATGCGTGCGGGAGGGGTTTCAGTGGGTGCAGTCATGAATCCTCCTGGGAGGGGGGGGCACAGCCGGGGCCCGGACTAACCTCGGCGACCAGGGCGCGGACGGCGGCGGCGGCGGCGCGGATCGTCTCGGGGCGCACCTCGCGGAAGGCGTCCTCGTAGGCCCGGATAAAGCGCGCGTCCATCCGGGTCACGATGTCCAGCCCCTGCGCGGTGGGAACGACGAGCTTCTCCCGGCGGTTGTCCGGGTTCTCGCGGCGTTCGGCCAGACCCCGGCGCACCAGCCGCTCGACGAGGTGGCTGGCGGCGGGCAGGCTCAGCCGGGCGCGTTCCGCCAACGTCGTCACGGTCAGGGGTGCCTGGGCGCGAAGCTGGTGCAGGGCCGTCATCTGGGTAAAGGTCAGGTCATGGTCCTGAAGCTCGTCTTGCATGTTCAGCAACACGCGCCCGCTGATCAGGCGGTGCAGCCGCCGCATCTCCTGGCCGAGCTGGACGGCGTCGGTGCCGGTGTCCCCGTTCGGAGCATTGGCCTGGGCCGTCTTGTTCATCATGGTTCCAAGCTTGGAAGTATCTCAATCATAAGACGGTATGATGGACCCCAAACGTCGCCAGATCAAGCCCGGCGAGGAGCCTAAGCCAGAGCGCTTAGGCTCCTCGTCTTGGGATTCAAGCAGGAGCGTTGAGCGCTTTTCGGGACCAGGGCGTGAACAGACCGCCGAATGGATCAGGGCAAGTGGCGGCTTCCGCGTGATTGGAGAACCGCCGCAGGTTTTGGGTGAGCCCGGGGCCGGGGATTCGGCCTTTACCCCGAACGAGTCCAGCCGGGCGTGGAGCCCACCCCACTGTCATGCTGGGCCGCAGGCAAAGCATCGCCAACGGCGCGAGTAGGCGGGACTCTGAACATGCGCTCAGGGTGACACCCCTGGTCGAACCCGCCTATCAGACCGATTCAGGAACAGCTTCTCTGGAGGCCGTGCCCCTGAGCAGACCCAGCGCGTACTCCCCCATCTGGCGGGGAATGTCGACGCCCGTGGTGCTCACCGAGTTCTTGAACTCCATCGTGTGGTTGATCTCGATGACGAGGAGGCCCCCCCACTCGTTGCGGCGCTGCGCGTCCTCGACGAGGTCGATGGCGACGATTTCGCCGGACACGGCGGCGGCGGCCCGCCGGGCGAGGTCCGCGATCTCGGGCGTGACGGGGCAGTTGCTCGCCTTCGCGCCGCGCGCCGTGTTCGTGATCCAGTGCTCCGAGGTGCGGTAGATCGCCCCGATGCACTCGCCGCCCACCACGAAGGCGCGGATGTCGCGCCCCGGCTTGTTGATCAGCTCCTGCACATAGAAGACGCCGTGCTGCGGACCGCCCAGCACCTCCTTATGCTCGATGATCGCCTCGGCGGCGTCGCGGTCGTTGATGCGGCTCACCATGCGGCCCCAGGAGCCGACGGTGGGCTTGAGGACGACCGGGTAACCCAGTTCCTCGATGAGTTGCAATGCGGCTTCGCCGTCGAAGGCCACGCCGGTTCGGGGGGTGGGCAACCCAGCACGGGCCAGCGCCGCGTTTGTGGCGAGCTTGTCGCCGCACAGCTCGATCACCTGCGAGGGGTTGATGACCCGCACGCCCAGGCCTTCCAGCGCCCGGGTGACGGCGTGCCCGCGCGACTGGCTCACGCAGCGTTCGAGCGCCACACGCCAGGGCACCCGCCCCGCATCGTCGAAGGTCACTCGCAGCTGCGGCGTGTACACCTTGTCGTAGGGCACGCCAAGGCTGTCCAGCGCCTCGAAGAGCATCTTCTCGTCGGGGCGGATGCGGTCGTACAGAACGGCGAGTTCGGCCATAGGGCTCCGGGGAGCAGTCAGCCGTCAGCGCTCAGCGGTCAGCACCCCGGCTGACGGCTGAACGCCGATGGCTGAACGCTTATTCTCCCCAGTCCTCCGCTTCCTGCGGGGCCTGCTCCAGCCGGGGAGGATCGATGGACACCACCTCGTACTCCACCCCGGTCTCGTCGTCGATGACGAGTTCGCCGAGTTCGGGGTCGGTGAGTTCGATGGTGGCGCCTGTCTCCGGGTTTTCAAATTGAATGGTGAGCATAACTTCTCCTTGCGAATGGCAGGCTAACGCTCCTAAAAATTTACAGGCATTATTGTCTAGGTTACTCTGCCTCCTCGAACTCCAGTTCGATGCGGGCGCGGCAGTGGGGACAGGAGACGATGCTCGCCACGTGTCCGGCCTGGGCCTCGATGATGGGGGCCTCGGCCAGCATGTCCTCGGTCACGTCGAATTCCTCGCCGCAGTTGGGGCAGGTGGTCAGCACGCCCAGCAGCTCCAGCTCGAAGTCCTCGCCGGGGCCGTTGCGGGTCACTTCCATCTCGGCGTTGCAGGAGTCGCACACGATCACATCGCCCACCGACAAGTCAGCGCGGTCGGCGTCGCTGAGTTCCAGCACCTCCGCGCACACGGGGCAATCAATTTCCAGGGTCGCCATGGCCCCAGTTTACGGGGTGGGCTCCTGTGGCCGTTCCCCCGGAAAGCGCCCGTACTTCTTGAAAAAGGCCAGGATGCTCCCCTCCCGCAGCGCCTCGCGCAGAAACTCGGGCGGCGGCGGAAGCTGGAGGGTGCCGCCCGCATAGGTCAGCTCGCCGGTCTGGGCGTCCAGCCTGACCTCGTCGCCGTCCTGAAGCACCCCGGTCAGGTCGGCCTCGAAGGCGGGGATGCCCAGGTTGAGCAGGTTGCGGTAGTGGATGCGCGCGAAGGAGGGCGCGACGATGCCGCCGATCTGGAGCTTTTTGAGCGCCTGCGGGGCGTACTCGCGGCTGGAGCCCAGGCCCCAGTTGCGCCCGCCGATCAGCACGTCACCGGGCCGCACCTGTGAGGCGAACTCGGGCCGGATGTAGTGGAAGGCGAAGGTTTGAAACACGTCCTCGCCCGCCATGAAGGGGGCGAACTTGCCGGGCAGGATGTCGTCGGTGTTGACGGAGTCGCCGAATTTCCAGAGGCGGGGCATGTCAGTTGATCTCCAGACGGTAAGAGGCACAGGCAAAGGTCACGGCATCAACCGCTCGCGCAAAACCATGAGGAGCATTCACACGCAGAAAAACCTTGCCGCTTTCCTCTTTCGCAACACCGACCGTCAGCATCCCGAGCGAAAGGTCGTACCACACGTTCCCGTCGTAATCCGTGCCTTTCAAACCTCCCTCAAAAGCCCCTTTAAGCCCATCGTCGAGGGTAGTTTCACCCACGCGAGCGAGGAGTTCCAAGCAAGGCAAGAAGTTTTCGCCCTGAATCCACGATGTATGCGCTCTCATACCCCCACCGGCCCTCTTACATCCTCCGGCAGCGCAATTCGCCCCATCACCGCCGTCGCCGCCGCTACCGCTGGACTCGCCAGGTAAATCTTCGCGTCCTTGTCCCCCATCCGGCCGATGAAGTTGCGATTGGAGGTCGAGACGCAGACCTCGCCGGGAGCGAGGACGCCCTGGTGACGGCCCATGCACGGCCCACAGCCCGGAGTCCCCAGCACCGCCCCCGCCTGCATCAGCGTGAGCAGGGTGCCGTCCGCCATCGCCTCCTCCATGACCTGGCTGCTGGCGGGGATGACGAGGAGACGGGTGGAAGGGTTGACCCGCTGACCCCGCAGCACCTCGGCAGCGGCCTGCAGGTCCTCAATGCGGCCATTGGTGCAGGTGCCGATGAAGACCTGATCGACCTTCAGGCCGCGCAGTTCCGAAACGTCATGAACGTTGTCCACCTCGCTGGGGACACTCATGCGCGGGCGCAGGGCGGCGAGGTTGATCTCGACCTCGCGGACATACCTGGCGCCGGGGTCGGGATACACCCAGTCGGGGATGTCGTAGCCGTAGTCGGTCAGGATCTCGCCCCCGGGGACGAAGAGTCCGGCCTTCGCTCCGGCCTCCACGCACAGGTTCGCCAGCGTCATGCGCTCGCCGCGGGTGAAACGGTCCCCGGCATGCATCTCGATGCTCTGGTAGGTGGCGCCGTCGGCCCCCAGGACGCGGATCATCTCCAGGGCGGCGTCCTTGGCGGTCACGCCGGGCCTGAGGTCGCCCGCAAACGTGACCTTCACGCTCTCGGGCACACGCAGCCAGGTCTTGCCGCTGGCGGCGGCGAGGGCGATGTCGGTCGCGCCCATGCCGGTGCCGAAGGCCGCGACGGCCCCATACGTGGTCGAGTGGCTGTCGGAGCCCAGGACGATCCAGCCGGGTTGCGCGAGGCGTTCCTCCATCAGCACCTGGTGGCAGATGCCGCGCCCCACGTCGAAGAGACGCACGCCTGTCGCGGTGGCGTACTCGCGCGCCTCCTTCTGCGCCTGCGCGACGCTGACGGTGGCGGCGGGGGCGACGTGGTCGATCACGATGGAGACGCGCCCAGGGTACTTCGGCGTGGCGGCGAGATCGCGGCGCATCCGCTCGATGAAGCTCTGGGCGATGGAATCCACGACCATGACCTGATCGACGTCCACCACGGCGAGGTCCCCGGCGTACACGATCTGCGCGCCGCGCCGGGACAGAATCTTTTCCGCCATCGTCTGCGGGCGGGGAGGGGAGGCGGTCATGGCCGCCATTGTCGCGCGAAAGGACGGGGGAGGTATAGGGTTGAATGCCCAAAAGGAAGATGACCTAGCATATGCCAGGTATTACAGAGAATTGCGCGGCCCCAGCCTATGCTGGGGGTATGGTCAGACTTGAAGAAACCCCCCTCCCCGGCGTGGGGGTGCGGCACGATTTCGATGGGCGCTTCGGCAAACGCGTGGGCGTGATCACGCACCGCGACGGACGACGGGAAATCTTCGTCTCGCGCCGCGACGACCCGGACGCCTGCGCGCAGAGCATCGTCCTGAGCGACGAGGAGGCCGAGGCGGTCGCCGATCTGCTGGGCGGCAGCACGATCACCCGGCACGTGTCGCGCCTCGCTCAGGATATCGAGGGCCTGGCGATGGACTGGGTGAACTTGCCGGGCTTCAGCCCCTACGCGGGGCGTCCCCTGGGCGACACCATGATGCGGACGCGCACCGGGACGAGCATCGTGGCGATCATGCGGGACGGGCAGGCGGTTCCCGCGCCGGGGCCGGAGTTCCCGCTGCGCGCCGGGGACACGCTCGTCGTGGTGGGCACGCCCGAGGGGGTGGTCCGCGCGGCGAACCTGCTGAGCGGCGAGGGCTGACCTCCTCCCCATCCCCTTCCCGCACGCCGTCCCCGCCTCTCTCACCTTTCGACGAGGTTCGACGTGCCCCTGGCTCAACTGTTTCTGGAACTCGGCGCGGTCATTCTCGCGCTCGCCTTCGTGGGGCGGGCGGCGGGGCGGCTGGGCCTCACCCCCATTCCGCTGTACCTGCTCGCCGGGATCGGGCTGGGAGCCTTCATGTCGCTGGGCGACGCGCCCACGGAGTTCATCCACATTGGCGCGGAGATCGGCGCCGTGCTGCTGCTGTTCACGCTGGGGCTGGAATACACCAGCCAGGAACTGCGCGACAACCTGAAGGCGAACCGGCAAGTTGGCCTGCTGGACCTGGGCCTGAACTTCACGCCGGGGCTGGTGGCGGGCTTCGCCCTGGGCTTCCCGCCGTTGGCCGCCGTGCTGCTGGGGGGCGTGACGTATCTGACCTCCAGCGGCATCGCCTCCAAGGTGCTGGCCGACCTGGGAAGGCTGGGCAACCGCGAGACGCCCGTGATCCTGGCCGTCTGCGTGCTGGAGGACGTGGCGATGGCCGTCTACCTGCCGGTCATCGCCGCGCTCCTCATCGGTGGCACGCTGATCGCCATCGAGATCAACCTGCTGGTGGCGCTCGCGGCCTTTGCGCTGGCCTTTTTCCTGGCGCTGAGATACGGGCACGTCCTGAGCCGCCTGATGAACGTGCAGAGCAGCGAGGCACTCCTGCTCAGCGTGTTCGGCCTGGTGCTGGTCGTGGCAGGGGTGGCGGACTTGCTGAAGGTCTCCGCCGCCATCGGCGCCTTTCTGGTCGGGATCGCCCTCTCGGGCGAGGTGGCCGAGCGCACCCGGGGGCTGATCGAGCCGCTGCGCGACCTGTTCGCCGCCGTGTTCTTCGTATTCTTCGGGCTGCAGCTGGACCTGGGAAGCGTGCCAGGCGTGCTGCTGCCCGCGCTGGCCCTGGCCGTGATCACGGGCGCCACCAAGTTCATGACGGGCTGGTGGGGGGCGGCCCGGGCCGGAGTCCAGACGCGGGGCCGGTTCCGGGCGGGCGCCACCCTGATTCCGCGCGGCGAGTTCAGCATCCTGATCGCGGGGCTGGGGCTGGAACTCGTGCCCATGCTGGGGCCGCTCGCCGCCGTGTACGTGTTGCTGACCGCGATCCTCGGCCCGGTGCTGGCCCGCTTCGACGCGCAACTCGCGCCGCTCTTCGACCGCAGGTTGCGGGAGGCGCGGGCGGGGTGAGGACGTTGGCACGGCCCTGCTCGTCCCACGCGTCCACTGGGGATGACTGGAGCCTTGCGGCGGGGATGGCGCCTGCCGCGTGGTTTCCAGGTGGGAAGAGTCCGGCACCCCCTCTTTGACAACTCTGTCGGATAGGGGCAAGTAGGTTGACCGGGCATGACCAAACGTTTGTTGCTCCCCACCGCCGCTCTCGCCGCCGCAGCGACCCTGGCCGCCTGTGCCCCCACCGCCACGACGGCCATGATTGCTGACCCCGTCTTTGCCCAGGGGCAGGTCTGGGTCATGACCCCGAAGGTCGCCGACGCGGGCGCCCCGCGGACCATGACGGTCGGCGTCCGTGACTTCAAGGTGAGGAACGCGGCCTCGTACGACCCCACCTTCATCCGGCTGAACGACAGGGCGATGGCCGACCTGTTCTTCTACGACCCCGCCGACTCGGACCCCGAGTTCATCTTCGCCATGCGGCTCACCAGCACGGGCAGCGGGGATTACGAAGCCTGCCTGGTGCGGGAGCCCGGGGCCGTGCCGGTCGGGAAGCTCCTGACCAGGGCCTACGCCAAGAACCTCGGGGACCGGAAAGTGTTCGATCTGTTCGACGACTACATCGACACGGGGAAGATGGACGGGCTGGCGTCCTGCACGCTGACCCGCACGAAGTAGGCCGGACCCACGTCGATAAACAGGAGGCCGGGGCTTTTGCACCCCGGCCCCCTGCCTTTTGCCTTTAAACCGCCAGTCCCTGCGCGTGGGCGCTCACGTCCCTCGCCTCATACTGGCCGGGCGGGAGGCCGATGACGGGCATGTTCGCCTCGAACTCGTCGCGCCAGCCGACCTCGTCTAGGGCCTTTTTCCAGGCGCCGATGCTCTCGTTGCGGTAGATCGAGTAGGCCGCCATGCCGACCTCAGGGCCGCCACGGGCGATGACGGACTCGACCCAGGCCCACTTGGCGGACACGTTGCGGAGTTCGGCGGTCGTCCGCAGCTCCTTCTGGATGCGCTTGAGACGCTTCTCGATGGTCTGCACGCCTGCGAAGGGGTCCGCGAAGTGCGGGGTGTGCCGCTTGGGCACGAAGGGGCTGATGCCCAGCGCGACCCGGTTGATCTTCGCCAGGTCCTTCGTGAAGCTGATCAGCTCGGTGATGTCGTCGTCGTTCTCGGGACCCAGGCCGATCATCATGTAGACCTTGATGCCGGAAAAGCCTAGGTCGCGGCTGATCTGCGCGGTCTTGACGAGGTCTTCCGTGGTGATGCCCTTTTTCAGCCAGCGGCGCAGGCGTTCGGAGGGGGCGTCGGAGGCGACGGTGAAGGTCCGCAGGCCGCCCGCCTTCAGGATGGCGGCGAGTTCCTCGTCCACCGTGTCGGCGCGGATGCTGGAGACGCCGAGCTTGATGCCCCGCTCGGTGAGTTGACGCCCCACGTACTTCGTATGCGGGAAGTCCGAGAGGGCCGCGCCCACCAGCCCGACCTTCTCCACCCAGTCAGGGATGGTGTCGAGAAGTTCCTGCGCCTGGTTGTTGCGGTTGGGGCCGTACATCGTGCGGGCCAGGCAGAAGGTGCAGGGACGCGGGCAGCCACGCTGTGCCTCGACCAGGAACATATTGCTCAGCTCCGAGTGAGGCGTGACGATCTGGCTGTAGGCGGGCAGCAGTTCCTTAGGCGCGGTCGCCCAGGTCGGCTCGTGGACGTGCCGGGAGGGGAGGAAGATGCCGGGCATGCCGTCGATCAGGTCGTAGAACTCCTCACGGGTGCTCGACTCGCGCAGGGCCTCCGACACCACGGGAACGATCTGCTCGCCGTCGCCAATCACGATCACGTCGGCAAAGGGCGTCAGCGGATAGGGGTTGGAGGAGGTGAAAGGGCCGCCGATCATCACAACGGGGTCGGTGTCGGTGCGTTCCTCCCGCAGCGGACGCATGCCCGCCACATCCAGCATGCGGATGATGTTGGTCAGGTCCAGCTCGAAGGAGACGCTGAGGGCGAAGAGTTCGCAGTCGCCCGCGTCGCGCCCGCTCTCGACGGTGGGCAGCGCCTGTCCAGTTCGCTCGAAAGCGTCTACATCGTCGGGGAGGAAGGCCCGCTCGCAGGCGACGCCTTCTTCCTGATTGAACATGCGGTAGATGACCTGATAGCCCAGGGAAGCCATCCCCACGGAATAGCGGTTGGGAAACCCCAGCGTGACGCGGATGGGCGCCTGTTTGAAAAGCGTCCCGGTCTCCGCGTCAAGCAGCGGTTTGATTTGGTTGCGCCAGTAACTCAAGAAGCCTCCACTGTGCCTAAGGGATAGGGGCGCTGGGAGCCTGAAGCCTTTCAGGAGTCAGCGCACGTCACAATCGAATAGTTTAACGGATTTTGTTTCCTGAACTGAAGCGCGCGTCACGGCTCGCCCTTCAATCCAGGCGACCCAGAAAGGCGTGCGTGCGGTAAGCGAGGGTGACCATGCCGTCCTGCTGATGCTTGTCGAAGAGGTGATCCAGTTCACGCGTCATCGCCGGGTAGGCGGGATCCTCGGGCGAGGGCAGGTAGCTGACACTGGCGGCGAGGGCATGCAGGCGCTCACGGGTAAGCGGGAGGGGATTCTCGAAAGTGACCCGTTCGAAGCCACCGGGCAGGAGATGGGGCAACTCCTGCTCGGGGACACGGGTGGCGACATCCGGCGTCCCCGCCTCCTGAAACTGCCGGACCGTCTCGCCGTAAGCCTTGTTGAAGCCTGTTTCCTCGCCCCGCCAGTCGTTCCAGACGAGCAGGACAAAACTTGCGGGCTGGAGGATGCGGCGGAACTCGCGGATGGTGGGCTCGGGGGTGAACCAATGGGCAGCCTGGGCAGCGGCGACCAGGGAGACGGACGCGTCCGGCAGGCCGGTGGCCTCGCTGGTGCCGTCATGAACAGTGAGGCAGCCCGCCGTGGTCTCCCCTGCCAAGGCCGGTGCAAGCTGGGCGCGCATTTCGGGATTCGGCTCGACGGCGTGAATCTTCACCCCGTGCGCGAGCAGCAGGCGGGTGAAGAGGCCGGTGCCCGCGCCGATGTCGGCCACGCCGCCGGAGAGCAGGCCACGCTCCTTCAACCACAGACCAAGGGCAGCTGCGTAGGAGGGCCGGGCCGCCGCGTACACTTCCGCGCGCCCCAGAAAACGGTCGGGGGCGCTCACCGCTGCGCCCCCCGTGCAGGGCGCCACGCACTCGCAATGAAATAAGTCAGGCCGCCCAGCAGGCCAGCCACAACGAGGAAGCGCAGCAACCGCGCCAGCACGCCCGCCAGCCCGACCACGAAGGCGCCCAGCCCCACGAGCAGTTGCCCGGCCAGCCACACCAGCGCCAGCGCGGTGACGGCCAGCAGCACCACTCCGGCCAGGGCGATCAGCAGGCGTGTCATGGGGGGAGGATAGAGCGCCGAGGGGGAGGCCGTCAGCCCTCGGTGAGAAGTGGGGCCTCCCGCGTGTTTCCAACAGAAAGGAGCGCTCCCGCGCGCCCCTCGATTTGCCTGCCAAAACTGTCCCCAAAGTAGCCCTGGCCCTTCCGTGGTGCAACCCCGAGACGTTTTCCCCGGCTTCACGGACAATGTGGGCGGTCGCGCGGCCAGACCCAAACGGCAGGCCAGGTGTTCGTCACCTGAACGGGAGGTTGTATGACCACTCCGCAACACATCGCCCTGGACTTTTTCCGGCGGCCCAAGCCCCACACCGACCTCGGCCCCTATAGCGTGGCCTTCCAGGACTTGCCGCGCGACGTGCCCGCCCTGTGCCAGATCGTGCGCGGTCTGGTCCTCCATCCCTTCGACGCGCATCTGTTTGGCGTCCAACTCCCGCCCGAACGCGACCCCCAGGACGGCTACCACCGGGGCGCCCAGGCGAAGTTGCACCGCATCCTTGAACTGGACGGGCGCGATCTCATCCTGCCCAGATCACCGGAGCTGCGGCTGTCGGCGCACTGCATGAACTTCGCCGTCCTGCTCGCCGCGCTGCTGCACCACCAGGGGGTGCCCGCCCGCGTGCGCAGCGGCTTCGTAATGACCGGTGAGCAGCATTACAACCACTGGATCACGGAATACTGGCGGGACGACGGGGCGCGCTGGGTTCGGGTGGACGTGCAGATGGGACCCGAGCAGCACCGGGCAGGGGGCGTGACGTACGACGCCCATGACCTTGGACCCGAGCAGTTCCAGACGGCCACCGAAGTGTGGGGGCGCTGCCGGGGCGGGGCGAGCGACGCAACTCTTTACGGCTGGGACTGGAGTCAGCCCCAGTCGCACGGCTGGCCCTACCTGCGCGGACAGGTCGTGCATGACCTCGCCGCCATCCACGGGATCGACAGCTTTCCCAGTTCCGACCGCTGGGGCTTAATTGGCGTGGCAGAGGTGAGTCAGGACGATCTGGCGCTGCTGGACTGTGCTGCCACGCTGGCAAACTTCGGCAATGACGCCTGTGGGGAACTCCGGGCACTTTACGAGGGTGATTCTCGGCTGCGTGCTCCCGAACTCGCCCCGATCCGGGCAGGTTAACAGGCGGGGGCAGGGAGCCGCGCTGACCCCCTGCCCCTCACGCTGGCCCTGTGGCTTTACGCCCCGCGCATGTTCTCGATGATCTTGTCCGCGAACTGGCTGGTCTTGACCTCGGTCGCGCCATCCATGTTGCGGGCGAAGTCGTAGGTGACGACCTTCTGCTGGATGGTCTGGTCCAGGCCCTTCAGGATCAGGTCGGCAGCCTCGGTCCAGCCCATGTAGCGCAGCATCATCTCGCCGGAGAGGATGACCGACGAGGGGTTGATGACGTCCTTGCCCGCGTACTTGGGCGCGGTGCCGTGGGTCGCCTCGAAGATGGCGTGGCCGGTCACGTAGTTGATGTTCGCGCCGGGCGCGATGCCGATGCCGCCGACCTGCGCGGCGAGCGCATCGGAGATGTAGTCGCCGTTGAGGTTCAACGTAGCGATCACGTCGTACTCGGTGGGGCGCAGCAGGATCTGCTGGAGGAAGTTGTCGGCGATCACGTCCTTGATGACGATGCCGTTCGGAAGCTGGAGCCACGGCCCGCCGTCGACTTCCACGCCGCCGAATTCGCGCTTGGCAAGCTCATAGCCCCAGTCGCGGAAGCCGCCCTCGGTGAACTTCATGATGTTGCCCTTGTGGACCAGGGACACGCTCTTGCGCCCATTGTCGATGGCGTACTGGATGGCGGCGCGCACCAGGCGCTCGGTGCCTTCCCTCGACACGGGCTTGACCCCGAAGGAGGAGGTCTCGGGGAAGCGGATCTTGGTGACGCCCATCTCGCCCGTCAGGAACTCGCGCACCCGGGCGGCCTCGGGCGTCCCCGCCCGGTACTCGATCCCCGCGTAGATGTCCTCCGTGTTTTCGCGGAAGATCACCATGTTCACGTCCTGGGGGCGCTTGACCGGACTGGGCACGCCCTCGAAGTACTGCACCGGGCGCACGCAGGCGTACAGGTCGAGTTCCTGGCGCAGCGCGACGTTGATGGAACGGATGCCGCCGCCGACGGGCGTGGTCAGCGGACCCTTGATGCCAAAGAGGAATTCATTGAAGGCGTCGATGGTCGCCTGGGGCAGCCACTCGCCCTCGCCGTAGACCTGCACGCTCTTCTCGCCCGCGTAAACCTCCATCCACTCGATCTGGCGCTCACCGCCGTAGGCCTGCTCCACCGCTGCGTCGAGCACGCGCACGCTGGCGCGCCAGATGTCGGGGCCGGTGCCGTCGCCCTCCACGAAGGGGATGATGGGCCGGTCGGGCACCTGGAGCTTGCCCCCCTCCATGCGGATCTTCTCGCCCTGGGTGGGCACCTGGATATGCGGATCGCTGAGCTGGGTCATGTCGGCCCAACTCTACCCCTCCCACGCCTGAGAGGTGCATTGGTGTCCGTGTCACCCGAATGGTGTCGACGCAGTTCAAATTTTCACGCGCCTCTCCTCCCCCCGCTACATGAAGCGAGTGGGCAGCTCAGCTAAAGGTCGAGCTGGGCGGCGTGAAGTCAGGGTTCACCCGGTCGGTGCCTCGCCGCGCGATGCTGGCCTCACCCAACCGGGAATCCACGACCAGGAGGTTCACCTTGAGTGATGACAAGAGCACGTTGGAGAAGATGGGCGACGCCGCCGGAGCCAAGCTGAAGGAGGGCGCTGACCGGGCCCGTGCGGCAGGACACGAGATCGCCAGCGGCCTGACCGACGGCGCCAGCCGTCTGGAGAATAATGCTGAGGCCGCCGTAGACCGCGGCAAGGCCGAAGTCCACAACGCCGAGGCGCACGCCGAGTACCGCGAGGGCAAGCGCGAGGCGCAGGACGGCGACGGGCACTGAGCCGCAGCGCCAGGGCGACCGGCTCCCGATGGTGGGGCCGGTTTTCATGTCTCTTGCGGCCGACGTTGCGGAGGTGGGATGGCGCGCGGGATGGCAGGATGAGACATGACAAGATTCTGGGCTGCTGCACTGTTCCTCGCCCTGCCCCTGAGTGCCTGCGGAGTTCTGGGAGCCTCCCGAACTGTGGAGCTGGATGTGGTGAACGTCAGCCTTCCGGCTGCGGTCTCCCCAGCAGCGCCCCTGCAGGTCGATGTACGGGCCAGCATAGGGTCGTGCGAGGATACGAACCACCGCCTCACCCTGGTTTCCCGGACAACGCAGGTCCTGACGTTGAAGGCCGAGGCAACAAAGACTCGTCCGGGTGCTGTGTGTCCCGCCGTTTACGCCGAAACCACCCTGTCCTACAGCGACCCCGGCACCCCAGCCCGCACGGACCCCTTCGAGGTCATCGTCAACGGGAAGTCGTGGGGCAAAGTGCGCGTTCAGTGAGCCCCGTCCGCCATATCGAACCCCGCCACAGGGACACAACGGAACGGGTGGAGCGTCTGGAGGTGGATTCATGACGGACGAACGACACTTCAATCCGGCCGATCCGCATGCCACACCCATGCACGGCGACACGCCCTTCTTGATCGAGCGGCGCGTCCTGGCGGGTGTTCCCGTCCTGATCGAGCGCCCACCGGAGGCTTCCGACGTGCGGGCCTTCTGCCTGGTGTACCACGGGGCGGGGGCGGCGAAGGAGGGCAAACTGGGCGTGTATTCCGCCCTTGCGGTGCGGGGCTGGGCCGTCGTGATCCCCGACGCGGCGCTGCACGGCGAGCGGGTGAGCGACACACCGCCCGGCCTGAATGCCCGCGAGTACGTCTGGGAGAGCGTGCGCCGGACGGTGGCGGAGGCCCCGGCCTTGCTGGACGCCCTCGAACAGGCGTTCGGCCCGCTGCCCGTCTCGGTGGTCGGGTCGAGCATGGGCGGCTACGTGACGCAGACCCTCGCCCGGACCGAGACGCAGGTGAGGCGGGCGGCGGTGCTGATCTCCTCTGGGGTGTGGGAGGAGCCGGAGGTGAGGCGGCCGGAACTGCGGGCCTTTCTGGAGACCCACCGCCCCGTCACCCACGCGGGCGACGCACCGCCCACCCCCCTCCTGCTGGCGAGTGGGGACAGCGACCCGGTGTTCCCCCTCGCCGCCCACCACGGCCCGACCGCCGTTGCTTACCGCGAGGCCTACGCGCAGGAGGAGTGCCCGGAGAACTTCCGGGAGGCCGTGTTTCCAGGCGTGGGGCACTACACCAGCCGGGGAATGCGGGACGCGGTGCTGGCTTTCTTTCTGGAATCCTGACGGCACGGGCGCGTTCCGACTCTTTTAGAGGGAGGCAACTCTAGAGAAAGACATCGGGCCCACAGGTTGGGTGAATGCTCGCCGCCACCTTCGTCCCCCTCCCCTCGCGCCGGGCCTGCTGGAGTTGGGCTTGTGGGGATACGAGGTCTCCTGGCCCGTCACGAAGCTGTAGGTGGTGAACCGGAGCGGTGCGGCGTTGACCGGTCTGCGCGTGTGTATTCGGGAATGCGTGGAGCGGGCGTACTGGGACTCCAGCGGACCTGGCACGTGCCCCTTTCCATCCGGGGTGACGGCGGCGCCGAACTGACCTTCGACGGCCTGCGTGACCAGCAACATGCTCAGAACTATGTCACGCCTGGCATGGGCGCCCGCTGGGTTGCCGACTCCGGCGGGCAGATCACACTCGAGCAGTGACAATGAGGGGATGACTTCTCCAAAACCCTCACCCTCCTCCCTCCTCGCCCTCGACATTGGCGGCACGTCCATTCGCGCCGCGCTGGTGGAGGGCGGGCAGGTGACGCAGCGACACGAGACGCGGACGCCGAAGCCTGCCCTCCCGGAGGTCGTCCTGACGGCAGCCCTCGGCCTCGCCACCCCCCTGGCCCCACGGGCCTCGGCGGTCGGCGTCGCCTGTGCGGGGGCCGTTGCCCGGGGCCGCGTGACCGCCACAGCCGCCCACACCTTCCCCGGCTGGACGGACGTTCCGCTGGCCGAGCGGGTCTCGGAAGGCCTGGAGTTGCCGTGCGCGGCCTTGAACGACGCGCGGGCCGCGGCCTGGGGCGAATTCAGCGCGGGGGCGGGGCGCGGGACGAGCGAGTTTATGTTCATCACGGTGAGTACCGGGGTGGGAGCGGGATTGGTGCTGGGGGGAAGGCTGCACCTTGCCGCCAACGGGCTGGACGCCGAACTGGGCTTCGTGAGCGTGCCTGCCCACTGGAGCCCCGGCGCCGAAGTCCCAGGGCTCGGTTCCCTCGCCCTGCTGGAGTTCGAGACGAGCGGCACGGCGCTGAATGAACAGGCCCGGAAGTTGGGGTATGCCGACGCACGCACGCTGTGTGACGCGGCCGAGGAGGGGGAGGACGTTGCGGCCGACACCCACCTCCATTCGGCTGCCAATATTGCCTGGAAGATCGCGGACATCGCCGCGTTGCTGGGCGTCACCCGGGTGGCGCTGGGCGGCAGCGTGGGCCTGCGACCTGGATACCTAGCGCGGGTGCGGGAGGCCCTCGCCCACTTCCCTGAACGCTACCGGCCCGAGGTCGTTCACGCGGAGCTGAGAGCGGACGCGGGGCTGATCGGGGCGGCGCTCTGGGCGGGACGGGAGGCGGACGCGACCTGACAAATGTAAAGTTGCGGGCGCCGTAGTCCGGCCCCTCACCCCTCGTTAGCATCTCTTTTTTGCCGTCTGCCAGCGGTTTTGCTTGCCTCCAGGGCTCGTGTTACCCTCGCCTTAATCTCAAGGAGGCAGGGCAATGACGAGCACGCTGATGGAGGGCTTCCTCCCCTTTGAACACGAGCCGTACTTCAACTTTGGGCAGGAGGACGTGGCGCAGAAGCAACGCGGGGCCTACCGCTCGGTGCGCGAGAAGTATTTGGGCCGGACCTTCCCGCTGTATATCGGGGGGAAGCCTGTCGAGGGCGGCGAGACCTTCGATGTCCGCAACCCCGCCGATACCCGTGAGGTCGTGTGGCACTTTCCGAAGGCGACGCCGGAGCAGTTGGAGGAGGCGATTCGCTGCGTGAAGGTGGCGTTCGAGGAGTGGCGTTTCTCCGACCCCATGCAGCGCGCGACGATCTTTAAGCGGGCGGCCGAGCTGCTGCGCGCCCGCCGAATGGAATTCAACGCCGTGATGGGCCTGGAGAACGGCAAGAACTGGGCCGAGGCGGACGGCGAGATCGCCGAGTGCGTGGACCACTTCGAGGTCTTCGCCCGTGAGGCGCTGAAGTGGGCCCAGGGCAAGCCCGTCTATCCCATGCCTGACGAGCACGTGACGATGGTGTACGAGCCCATCGGCGTGGTCGCGGTCATCAGCCCCTGGAACTTCCCGGCGGCGATCCCGCTGGGCATGGCGCTGGGGGCCATCGCGGCGGGCAACACGGTGGTCTGGAAACCCGCCTCGGAGACGCCCCTCTCCAGCCTGCTGCTGGTCGAACTGCTGTTCGAGGCGGGCCTGCCCCGGAACGTCATCCAGTTCCTGACCGGGACGGACGAGGTGCTGGGTGATCCCCTCGTGGACCACCGGGACATCCGCATGATCGCCTTCACCGGCTCCAAGGAGATCGGCTGCCGCATTATGGAGCGCGCGGCGAAGGTGCAGCCGGGCCAGCGGTGGCTCAAGCGCGTGATGGCCGAGATGGGGGGCAAGGACCCGACGGTGGTGTGCGCCGACGCCGACCTGGACGCTGCCGCCCAGGGCATCGTGCAGGCGGCCTTCGGGTACGCCGGGCAGAAGTGCTCCGCGTGCAGCCGCGTGATCGCGGAGGAAAGCGTGTACGACGAGCTGCTGGACAGGGTCGTGAACCTCGCCCGGGGGCTGAAGGTCGGCTCGCCGGAGGAGAATGCCCCCCTCGGGCCGGTCATCCACGAGGGCAGCGCGAACCGCATCATGGGGTACATCGAGAAGGGGAGGGGAACGGCCCGCCTCGTTCTCGGCGGGGAGCGGGTAAATGCCGGGGAGCGTGAGGGCGGCTACGTGCAGCCCACCATCTTCGCGGACGTGGACCCCAAGGACCCCCTCTTCCAGGAGGAGATTTTCGGGCCGGTGCTGAGCTTCACGAGGGCGCGCGACTGGCGCCACGCCATTGACCTCGCCAACGACTCGGAGTACGGGCTAACGGCGGCCTTCTACAGCCGCGATCCCCAGAAGATCAACGAGGCGCGGCGCCTGATCCACGTGGGGAACCTGTACGTGAACCGCAAATGCACGGGGGCGCTGTCCGGCACCCATGCCTTCGGCGGCTACGGCATGAGCGGCACGAACGCGAAGGTGGGCGGCCCCGACTACCTCTTCTGGTTCCTCCAGACGAAGACGGTGGCGCAGAAGTACTGAGTCAGGTGTGGGCCCCCAACCAGGCCCACGCCTCCTCCTCGGTGTGGACGAACCGAATCCAGCGGTGGGCCCGGTGCTCGTACGCCAGCTCGGCGAAGCGTTCCCCGTGCGCCGTGAAGTCCGGCAACACGAGCGCGACCCGGATGCGGTAGTTCGTGAACTTCTGGAAGGCCTCACCCGCCAGCCCGCTTCGCAGCCGGAAGAACTCGGGGGACAGGTCGGCTTCCGTCAGGACCAGCCCGTCCAGGCCGAAGGCAGCTCCGACCACTTCGGGAACGTCGGCTAAGGTGCGGAGCGCGACGCCCAGCTCGCCCGCCGTCTTGATCTGTGGCCCGGCATTCATCTCAAGGCCAGGGTAACTCTCTCCCAACCTCTCTCTGCGAAACTACCCCCATGACCGACACCCAGGCTGACCGGAACGAGCGTGCCCAGCTCGCCTTCGCCCGACTGCTGCCCAAGCTGTTCCGGGGCGGGCAGGCGTTCGTGGGCGTGGAAGCGGCGCTGAGCGGGCTGGATGCAGCGGTGGCCGTGCGCCGCCCGGAGGGTCTCCCTCACAGCGTTGCCGAGCTCGTGGCGCACGTGAACTGGTGGAACCGCTGGATGCTGGACGTGATTGAGGGCGGGCAGGCGATGCCGTACCCGAAGCACGCGGCGGACACCTGGTCCGCGGTGGGCGAGGCCGACTGGGGCCGCGTCAAGGCCGAGTTCTACGAACTGCTCGCCCGCGTCGACACGCACACGGCCCGACCGGACCTTGCCAACCCGGTGAACCACGACGAGACCATCGGGGAACTGCTGGCAGATTTCGCACTGCACACCGCGCACCACTTTGGGCAGGTGGTGACGGTCAGGCAGGCACTGGGGGCGTGGCCGCCGCCCGGGGGCGGGGACACGTGGTGAGCGGGGAACGGGCCGAGTTTGGGAAGGCGGTGGGCAACCTCTTCTCCGGCGGCCCCGCCAATGTCCCCTGGGAGCGGGCGCTGGAGGGGCTGGGGGCGGAGGACGCGGCGCGGGTGCCGCCCGGATTGTCCCACTCGGCCGCGCAGATCGTCGCTCATGTGGCCTTCTGGCAGGACTTCCTGCTCGAAGCGGCAGGCGGGGGTCATCCCGTGTGGCCGGAACACGCGGCGGGTGGCTGGCCCGAGCCCGGAGACTGGGAGGCACTGCGCGCCCGTCTGCTTGGTGATCAGGAGCGGCTGCGGGCGTTGAGCCGCGATGCCAACTTCACCTCCGGCCTCACCCGCGAGGGCCAGCCCTGGGCCGCCACCCTCGTCAACTTCGCGGGGCATGGTGTCTACCACCTCGGACAGGTCGTGCTGATCCGGCAAGCACTCGGGCTGTGGCCGCCCCCGAGCGGAGGGGACACATGGTAGGGGCGCGGGCAGCGGCGGCCCTGGACCTGAGTGCGGCGCTCGCCGTCACGGAGCTGAATGCGGGCGACTCCAGCCAGGCCTCACACGTGTGGCGGGTGGACCTGCCGGGCGGCCCGGTGATCCTGCGCCGCGCCTGGTGGACCGTGCCGGAGGTCAGCCCCTTCATGCTGGGCCTCGTCCGGCTGTTCGGGGTGGACCCCCGCGACCTGGGCGCCACCGCTCGGGCCTACCGCTTCTGGCGGGAACTGGGCGTGTGGGCGGTGCCGGATGTGCTGGGCCTGATGGAGTTCCGGGGAAGCCCGGCGCTCGGGGTGGAGTTCGTGAAGGGCGAGCCCGCCCGTGACCTGCGGGAGGCGGACACGGGGGAGCTGGGGCGGCAGGTGGCGGCGGTTCACGCCCATGCCTCTGACACGTATGGACCGGTGACGGGCGAAACTGGCTTCCCGCTCAGCGACTTCTACCCGCGTGCCCTGAAGGTGGTGCGCGAACTGGCCGAACACTTTGGCCCGGACGCCCGGACGGACGATTGGCCGCAGATCGAGTCGGCCTTCGCCTCCGTGCCCTCCCCTACCCGGGCCGTGCCCATGCTGCTCGACTGGAACGGCACGCAGTTCGTGTGGCGCGGTGGTCAACCCCACGCGCTGGTAGATGTGGAGTCGTGTGCCCTCGCTCCTCCCGAACTCGACCTCTGCCTGTGGGAGTTGCTGCTCACACCGGAAGGCGCCCGGGACTTTCGGGCCGCCTATACGCGGCATCTCCCCTTTCCCGACCTGGACCCCCAACGCGCCGCCTGCCGCCTGATTCTCCGTGCATGGGAGGTGGAGGGTGATCCCCCGCTGAGCGACTGGCTGGCCCTCCCGCCCCTTTTCGACTCCTGAAAGGCTCCACCCGTGACCGATTCCAGCGTCTTCTACCGTTCCCGCAAGCCCTACCCCACCGCCGTGCGCGGCGAGGGCGTGTACCTGTTTGGCGCCGACGGGCGGCGCTACCTGGACGGCTCCTCGGGGGCGCTCGTGGCGAACATCGGGCATGGCCGGGCAGAGGTCGCCGAGGCCCTGGCACGGCAGGCCCGCGAATTGCCCTTCGTCCACGGGTCGCAGTTCACCAGCCCGGTGCTGGAGGAGTACGCCGCGCGCCTCCTGCGCTTCCTGGGGCTGCCCGGTTTCCGCTTCTGGGCGGTGTCAGGCGGCTCCGAAGCGAACGAGAGCGCCATCAAGCTCGCCCGGCAGTACCACGTCGAGCGGGGCGAGCCGGGCCGCTACAAGGTGATCACCCGCGTGCCGAGCTACCACGGCGCCAGCCTGGGGGCGCTCGCCGCCTCGGGCATGGGCGCGCGGCGGGCCATCTACTCACCCCTGATCAACGAGGCCGCGTGGCCGAAGATGCCGAAGCCAGACCCCTCCCTGCCCGGCGAGGAGGATGCCGAGCGGCTGCGCGGGGTGCTGGAGGAGGCCGGGCCTTCGAGTGTCGCCGCCTTCATCGCCGAGCCCGTCGTCGGCGCGTCCGACGCAGCGCTGGCCCCAAATGTGGGCTATCACGCAAGAATCGCCGAGATTTGCCGCGAGTCCGGAGTCCTTTTCATCGCCGACGAGGTGATGAGCGGGATGGGCCGCTGCGGAGCGCCGCTCGCCATGCGCCTGGGGGGTAACCTGACGCCCGACATTGTGGTGCTGGGCAAGGGCCTGGCCGCCGGGTACGCGCCACTGGCTGGCCTCGCCGCGAGTGCTCAGGTGTACGGCACCGTGATGAACGGTTCGGGGGCCTTCAAGCACGGCTTCACCTACGCGGGCCATCCGGTCAGCGTGGCGGCGGGCCTTGCCGTCCTGGACATCGTGGAGCGGGAGGGACTGACGGAGCGGGCGCGGGTGCAGGGCGAGCGCCTGCTGGCCGGGCTGCGGGGGTTGAAGGAGAGGCATCCCACCGTGCTGGAGGCCCGCGGGCAGGGGCTTTTGCTGGGCCTGGTCCTGGGCGACCCGGCGACGGGAGCAGCCTTCGAGACCCCAGGCATCGCCGACCGGGTAGCAAAGGTCGCCATGAGCCGGGGCCTCATTACCTACCCCGGCACGGGCGCCGTGGACGGCACGCGCGGAGATCACCTCCTCCTCGGCCCCCCTCTGACGATCACAGACGCCGAGCTGGAGGAGATGCTGGCGGCGCTGGACGGGGCACTGGAAGCGGCGACGCGGGAGCAGGTGGAGACCGTCTGACTAAGAGGACGGAGAACGGCTCCGGTCCTCAGGAATTTTGGACGGACTCCCACACGGTAGAGAGGGGCGCTGGAGTTCTCCTCCGCCTCGGAACTGAGCGGGGGCAAGTGCTGGAGGGTAGGCTTTGCCTGCGACCCCATCCAGGCCTCCCCCACAAGGGGGGAGGAGCGAAAAGCGCCAAAGCTCCTGCTTTTGAAAACCGTCTCTTGTGAATGGCCGATCCCTGCACGTGACTTGCTCTCGCACGGCCTTCACCCCGCCTTGCTCGCGCAGCGAGACGGTGGCCCGCGACTTGGCACACAGCAAGATCAAGCCTTACGGGTTGAGAAAAGCGACCACGGGCGAGATGGGCGAGCCCTTTGTCTAGCGCAGCGCCACTCCCCCTACCCCCTCAGGGGGTGGGCGCAAGCCGTGTCAAGATGCCCTGCACACCGAACATCTCCCCCTCTCGCTAGGAGGCTGACCCTCCCCTTCCACCTCAACCGCAGCCCTTCCCCCCGTCCCTCCCCCCAAACCGGGGTAGCGTGTGACCCGTGAACCCGTCCGACCTCTGGAAACTGGCCTGGAAAGGCCTGACCCGCCGCCCGGTGCGGACCCTCCTCACTGCCCTGGGCATCACCGTCGCCGTGGCGAGCATGGTGGTCTTCCTGTCGCTGGGCGAGGGCATTCGCAAGGTGTTCACCTCGGAGCTGGGCGGCATTGGCCCGGACGTGCAGGTGAGCCTGAGTGGCCTGACCCAGGGCTTCGCGCCACAGCCCAACCTGCCGCAGTCAGTGGTGAGCGACCTCCAGAAGCTCTCGGGCGAGCTGGGCCTCACCTCGGTGACCCCGATTGTGATGACGGTGCGCGGCAGCCTGGACGTGTCGCAGAGCACGGTGCTGTATGGTCTCCCGGCGACGCAGGGGGTGGAGGCGGTGTTTCCGAACACCCCGGCGGCCCAGGGCCGCAGCCTGACTCCAACCGACGAGGGCCAGGGGGTCGCGGTGGTCGGGGCGAAGGCCGCGCAGAACCTTCACCTGGGGCTGGGTTCAGTGCTGAACCTCAACCGCCGCAACCGGGTGCGGGTGGTGGGTGTCCTGGCACCGAAGTCGGGGCTGGTGGACAGCTTCATCTTCCTGCCGCTCACGACGTTACAACGGGCGGAGGGGGCGCAGGGGCGCGTGTCGCTCGTGGCGCTGAAGCTGGCAAATCCGCGGAATGCCCGGCTCGTCGCGGACACGGTCTCCAAACGGCTGAACGTGGAGGCGCAGACGCAGTCGGACTTCCTGTCCTTTGTGGACCGGGCGCTGCGGATCAGCGACGCGGTGCGCTTCGGCATCTCCCTGATCGCCCTGATCGTGGGGGGGCTGGCGGTGGCGAACACGGTGATGATGGGCGTGTTCGAGCGCACCCGCGAGTTCGGGACGTTGCGGGCTATCGGGGCGCGGCCAGGGTTCGTGCGGTGGCTGGTGCTGAGTGAAAGCCTGCTGCTCGCGCTCGCGGGCGGAGTCGGCGGCCTGATCCTGGGACTGGGGGGTATCGCGGCGGTGAACGCCTACACCCAGCGGCTCGCGGGGATCGACGCGGCGGCGCTAACCCTCCGGCTGACCCTGCTCGCGCTGGGGATCAGCCTGCTGCTGGGGCTGCTGTCGGGCCTGCTTCCGGCGCGGGCGGCGAGCCGCCTGAGGATCACCGACGCGCTGGGGCGCGTGTGATGCCGGGCTCCTGCGTCCTGCGGGTCGAGAACCTCTCGCGCATCTACCCCAGCGGGGAGGGCACCGTCACGGCCCTCGCGCCCTTCACCCACGCCTTTGCGCCGGGGATGACGGCGGTCGTCGGGCCGAGCGGCAGCGGGAAGAGCACGCTGCTCAACCTGCTCGCGGGCTTCGATGCGCCGACCACTGGCCGGGTGTGGGTAGACGGCACCGACCTGCACGCGCTCCCCGAGGCGGGGCGGGCCGACTTCCGGCTGGCGAACTACGGGTTCGTGTTCCAGAGCCATAATCTGGTGACCATCCTGACGGCGCTGGAGAACGTGGAGTTTCCGCTCACGCTGGCGGGGATGGGGCAGCGTGAACGGCGCGAGCGGGCGCGGACGCTGCTCGACCAGGTGGGGTTATCCAACCGAGCCTCGCACCTGCCCTCGCAGCTCTCGGGCGGGGAGGCGCAACGGGTCGCGGTCGCCCGGGCTCTGGCGCACGACCCCCGGGTGCTGCTCGCCGACGAACCGACCGGGAACCTCGACTCGCACACGGGGGAGCGGGTGCTGGAACTGCTGATCGGCCCGGCGCGCGAGGGACGCACGGTAGTCCTGATCACCCACGACCGGGACGTGGCGGCCCTCGCCGACCACACCCTGCGCGTCCGGGACGGGGTGGTGACGGCGGGGGATTGAGGCGAGGCTCAGTTCTGCTCGGCGCCCGCCTACCCCACGCTGGCCTGAGGATCACGCAGCCACAGCGTCCGGCCCCCGGCGTCCCTCAGGCTGACGACGACCTGCACGCCCTCGCCGGAACGCAGCCCGCGCGCTCCGCCTCGGCCGGTGCCCTGGAGGCATGTGCCCTTGCCGCAGCGCCCGCTCTGGGTCGTGGCGGCGCTCCAGACGCCGTCCTCGGTCACGACGTAGACGCCGGTAACGGCCAGGGACGGCAGGGGCGCGCGGCTGCCCTGCACCCGCACCCGAACCTGGAAGGTGTTCCCGTCCAGGTTGGAGGTCGCGTCTGCCTTGAGGCTGCGGCCCGCGATCTGGAGGGCGGTCGGTGCGGCGAGGAGATCCCCGGCCGTGGGGGTGGGGGGCTCGGCCAGGGTGCCGCACGCGCCCAGCAACGCGGCGACGAGGGGCAGCAGCCACGCACGTTTCATATTCACATGAGTATACAGAAAAACCGCCTGTCGGGGCGGCTCTTCTTCACAATTCTCAGCGCAGGGTTACCAGCTCACGTCCGGGGCCGTAATCACGCGGTCGGCGGGCTGGTCGGTGAGCAGCGTGTACGTGAGGGTGTACGTGCCGGGAATCACCCGCGTGAGGAGGATGGTGTCGCCGTCCACGCGGGGCGTAACCGCGGCGAGGCTGGGACCCTGGACGTTCAGCGTGCCGCGCACGGCGGGTGTGCTCCCGCCAGTCGGCAGGGGGTCGAGGAGGCGCACGTTCTCCAACGTGCGGTCCACGGTGAGGGTCAGCGTGACGGTGTAGCCTTGCGTGGCGGTCTCCACGTTCTTGCCCAGCGTGGCTCGGGCGCCCCCCTGCACGGTGCGGGTCACGTTGGCGCCGCCGGGGTTGCGGACGCGGGCCTGTCCGGTCGTGTGCAGGTCGAGGGGATCGAGCACGGCCTCGGCGGTATCCGAGCGGCAGACGCGGACGGGCACCTTCAGGCGTAGGGGCGCGGCGCTGCTGATCTCACCGGGCACCTCCAGTGGGTAGTCGCTGCTCCAGCCCGTGGGCAGGTTGAGCCGCAGCCGGGCGGGCAGGCGCTGCGGGAAGTCGGTGCGGGCGGTCGCGGTGAGCTGGGTCACGTCGCAGGCGTTCAGCACGTCGGGCGAGGTGACGAGCGAGAGCTCGGTCTGCACCCGGTACTCCAGGGTGACCTTGCCCGTCCCGGCGTCGGACACCCGGCCGGGCAGAGGCGGCGTGACGGTGCTGCCGGGAACGGTGCCCGGCGTGACCGGGTAGTCGCCCGGCGGGAGCGGCAGCGTGGCGGGCGTGGTGAGGGACCGCCCGGCCACCTCGAAGGGGATGCCGTTCAGGGGCAGACGCTCACCCCCGTACAGGGCCACCGCCTCCACGGTAAGCTGCCCCAGCGGCGGGCGGGCCACGAAGCGCAGCTTGGCGTAGCCCGGCTGGGTGCGGATCTCGGTGGGCGAGACGACGTTGCCCACGCCCTCGATGATCGCGCTGCTGATCGGCACGTAGCCGGGGGGCAGGGCGGGCCGTACCGAGCCCTCACCAACCAGGGTGTAACTCGCGCCGGGCACCGGGCGGCCCTGGGGATCGACCACGTCCACGAGAATCTGGTTGGCAATCTTGGCGTTTTCAGGAGGGGTGAAGCCGCCCACACGCGCCGTCACGGGCTGGCCCTCCAGGCGAAAGGAGAGGCGGATCGCGTTGGAATACTGCCGGGTCGTGGGCAGCACACGCAGGAAGACCTGCCACTCGCCCACCTCTGCCGCCGCGACGGTGAAGCGGTCGGTCGCCGACCTGCCGTTCTCGCTCGGCGTCAGGTTCACCCGCTCGCCGCCGGGCCGCACGGCCCACAGTTCGGCCTCCCCTGGGCCGTCCACGTCGTAGTTCACCAGGGAGAGCGTCTTGCCCACCCAGTCCACAGGGACGTTCAGCCGGGCGGCCAGGAGGGGCGCCTCCTCCGTGTTGCGGGCGTTCACAGAAAAGTCGCTCGTCTCCAGCACGAAGGGGGCGGCGGTCCGCAGCGCGAAGGAATTCTTGCCGTCGCCCCGGCTGCTGACCTTGAGGGTGTAGGTGCCCGCCGGGAGGCCACCCGCGAAGAGGCTCTCCCAGGTGTGCTCGCGGTTCGTGGAGTAACGCCGCTCGGCGACGGTGCCCCCGGGCCCGGTCAGGACGAAGGTGGTCTCGAAGGGTTCGTTTTTCTGGTACAGCTCGTCGCCGAAGTACCCCTCGCCCCGGCGCCCCTCCACGTAATCGGCCAGGTTGAAGGTGGGGCTGTAGACCTCCAGACCCAGGGGCTTGCCCGAGTCCCCCGGCGAGACGCGGATCAGGTAGGTCTCCTGCGCCTGGGGCCACTTCTCGCCCACCGACACCAGGGGCAGGATGCCGCCAGCGGGATTGTTCGCCTGGGCGGAGGCGGTGCTGCCCAGCAGGGCGGCGAGGGTCAGCAGCGCTGTGTGGGAGAGCGCCTTGCCGGATAGGGGGAGTCGGGTGCTCACTGCCCGAAAATGATAACGGGGCCGTTACCATACGGGCGATGCATTCCCGCGCGCAGGCCCTGATCTCCGAGTCCGCCCTGGGCGACAACCTCACGGCCCTGGCCCGACGGGCGGGGACGCGGCTGCTGCTGCCGGTCAAGGCGGACGCCTACGGGCACGGGCTGGAGCTCGTCTCCCGGGTCGCCGCCCGGCACCCCGACGTGTGGGGGCTGGCGGTGGCGGTGCCGCGCGAGGCGGTGGCCCTGGCGGCGCTGAACCCCGGCAAGCCCATCCTGCTCCTGACCCCGCCCACCCCCGAGGAGGTGGGGCCGCTCGCCGACCTGGGGGTGCGGCTCCCGGTCGCCTCGCTCGCGGAGGCCGACGCGCTCCCCGCCCATGCCCGCGCCCACCTGAAGGTCAACACGGGCATGAATCGGCTGGGCGCCCGGCCCGAGGAGGCGGTGGAGATCGGTCTGCGCCTCGCCGAGCGGGGGCTGCTGGAGGGCGTGTACACCCACTTCGCCACCGCCGACGAGCCGGAGCTGAGCTTCGCCCGCGAGCAACTCGCGCGCTTCGGGCACGTGCTCGCCGCGCTGCCCCCGGTCCTGGCGCATGCGGCGAACGGCGGAGGCATCCTCAGCTTCGGGGAGCTGCCGGGGCTGAGTCTGGCGCGGCCCGGCCTCGCCTCGTATGGGTTCGCACCCGCGCACCTGCGGGGAGTGGTGCCCCTGACGCCCGTCATGACGCTTCAGGCCCGGGTCACGCA